>DAOTWI010000460.1:0-8650 GCA_034436075.1 Roseiflexus sp. | reverse complement strand
GGCGTGATCAGCTTCATCGCGCTCGAGATCAGACACGGATGCGCCTCAGGCACCGTCTCCCACTGGTCGGTGTCAACGCCGATGCAGTAGACCCCCTTGTTGGCCGCCGTCTCGATCAGTGCGCCATTGCCGGTCTTACCGCCAGCGCCAAAGATCACATCGGCGCCCTGGTCAATCGCCAGTTTCGCCTGGTCGGCGCCCCACTTCGGGTCGGTGAACGCCGTGTCGAGACCGCCCGGATGGTAGGTCGAAATCACCTGGATATCGGGCTTGAGATACTTCGCGCCATTCTCGTACCCTTCCTTGAAGGCGACCACCGGCGGAACCAGGTTGGTGCCGAGCACGGCGGCAATCTTGTTGCTCTTCGACATCCCGGCTGCGAGCACGCCCGCCAGGAAGCCCGCCTTATCCTCTGCGAAGATCAGACCGGCAACATTCGGGATTTCCGTCGCCTGGAACTGATCGACACCGATGAACTTCACATTCGGATTCTCCGCAGCGGCCTTCGCCGTCGCCTCGCCAAGCGCGAAGCCGACCGTGACGATGACATCGTACCCCTTCTCAATGAACAGGCCGATGTTGGCATCGTAGTCCTTGGCATCCTTCGTCTCGACGTAGTTGACGATCGCACCCAATTCGGCTTCGGCGCGCTTGACGCCTTCCCATGCGGACTGGTTGAAGCTCTTGTCGTCGATCTCGCCGACGTCGGTCACGAGTCCGACACACAGCACTTCGGGCTTGGGACAATCTGCTTCGGTGGGTTGGGCTGGCGCGGCGGTCGCGCCGGTTGCGGGGGCGGCTGTTGGCGTAGCGCCACCCGCCTGCTGCCCGCCGCACGCGGCAATCAACGCCGAGACGAGCAGCAGGATGATGAGAGCAGACAAACGTTTCATTCTCGCCTCCTGTACTGATGCGCCCTGAGGGGCGCGGGCAAAGAATCTGCACATGGCTTCAACGACATCCAGTGATCGTGTGGTGGCCACAACACAGCAATCGGCGTCTTGAAGCCATTCCCCGGAGTTTGGCGGATTATAGCATAGTCGTGGTTGGATGCCAAACGGGGGGACACGACGAACAACAGCAGAGTTGAACACTGCCAGGCGCTGTGCTAGGATGGTGAAGATGGGAAGCGGTTATTCCAGAATATACCGACCGTGTTTATTGCCACTTGATGTTCAAGCGTGAGGATGGCTTGTATTTCTAGCAAAATAAAGGACGCCATGACCACCCTCTATCATGTCACGAAAGCCTGCGCCGTCTGCGGCGCGAAACACGAATACATCGAAATCGGCAGCACGAATGCGTTCGGTGCGCCCGATCTCGACTCGCGCCCGCCTGCGATGGCGCGTTCGACGATCTTCGCCTGGGTGCAACGCTGCCCCGCGTGCGGCTATTGCGCCACAGATATCAGCAAAGCATCGGAGCAGGCAAACGTGACCGTCAGGAGCATACGGTACCGGGCGCAACTCGTTGACGCCGCCATGCCTGAGCTGGCGAACAGTTTTTTGTGCCAGGCGATTGTTGATGAATATGCAGGCAACTACGCCTCAGCGGCATGGGCGATTGTCCATGCCGCCTGGGTGTGCGACGATGCGGAGGAACCTGAGCCGGCGAAAGAATGTCGCAGCAAGGCAGCCGAGATGGTAATGCGGGCCATCGAGGCTGGTCAGGAGTTCACCAGGCAGCGTGGAGCAGAGACCGTCATCCTGGCGAATCTGCTGCGTCGCGCGGGCAAATTTGCTGAAGCCAGGCAGGTGATTGCGAACAGACGCGCCGACATCCAGGACGACAGAATCCTGAACATGCTCGCTTTTCAGGAACGGTTGATCGCGCGCGGCGACGTGGCGCGCCATACGCTGGACGAAGCGGCGGAAGCGAGAGCATAGGCGGACTATTCAACGCCCTGTACAGGACGGAGACCCACAATGCTCAAAATCGGCGACTTCTCACAACTCGGCCAGGTTTCGGTGCGAACCCTGCGGCTCTACGACGAACTGGATCTGCTCAAACCGGCTCGCATTGACCACTTCACTGGCTACCGCTACTACTCCATCGACCAGTTGCCCCGGCTCAACCGGATAGTGATGCTCAAAGATTTAGGTTTCTCGCTCGATCAAATCGGGCGCCTGCTCAAAAGCGACCTGTCCGCGGATCAGATGCGGGAGATGTTGATAGCGAAACAGGCGGAGATTGAGCAGGAACTGGAGGAGAAAAAGGCGCGACTGGAGCGCGTGGCGACGCGACTCAGGCAGATTGAGCAGGAAGGACAGGCATCGAACTATGATGTGATACTGAAGAACGTCGAAGCGCAGCGGATTGTCTCGGTGCGCCAGGTCGTGCCGACCATCAAGGATATGTACTATTATCGTCGCACGCTTCTCGATGAACTGTATCGCTGGTTAGAACAGAACGACATCGAGCCGGACGGTCCCGAACTTGTCATGTATCACACCGCTGAATACACCGACCAGGATATTGATACTGAAGTCGCAATCGCGGTTAACACGCCTCGTCTCACGACCAGGGCGACATCCACCGCCGCTGCCGGGCGGGTGACTATCCGGGAGTTGCCCGCAGTCCAGACGATGGCAAGCATCATCTACCAGGGACACCCTAGAATGGTCTCGCGGGCTTACGCGACTCCGGAAGCAGCCAACACATCCCTGTTCATCTACGGTCCTGAGGCATACACCATGCAGGAGGCGCTCAAGGTCTATTGCAGCATCGTCCACCCGGAAGCGACGGTCAGCGGTTTGCCGCTGTGGGCGGCGAACATGATCGCGCTCCTGTCCCGGCAGAAAGAACTGGAAAACGCCCTGCCCTTCTTCCGCTACACTGGCGCAGTTTGCGAAACGGGCGATCCGCAGGAAGCAAACACACTGCCTGGTCCCCCGACGACGACATTGGAGCAATGGTGCAGGTTCCAGGCGGTAGGGATGCAGTGATCTCTCACTACTTGCCAGATCCCTCAACTCGGCGATGGTCAGAAACTCTCAGTTCGCGGGAGCCGCAGCCTCCTCCCTGCCCACAACCCCGCGCAGCGTATCTGATTGCGCCGCCGGCGTGCCGGCTGTATCCAGAGGCACTGCAATCATCGCGTCTGTGATATACTGACAGCATGGACTTTGAGTGGGATGACCGGAAAGCGGACTATAATCTCCAGAAGCATGGCGTTTCTTTCCGGGAAGCAGCCACGGTCTTCTATGACCCACTTGCGATCACATTTACCGAACCCGATCACGCAGACGACGAGGACCGATTTATCGTTATCGGCATGTCGGCACACGGTCGCTTACTGATGGTCGCTCACACTGATCGCGGCAACCGTATCCGTATCATCAGCGCTCGAACGCTCAAGCCAAAGGAGCGGCGATTATATGAGTCAGGAAATTAACACGTCATTCGAAGACGATCTGCGCGACGAATACGACGAGACCGTTCTAAAGAATGGCGTCCGTGGGAAATATGTGCAGCGGCTCGCGGCCGGTTCGAATATCGTCCGGCTGGATCCGGATGTGGCTGCCGCGTTTCCGAACGAAGAAGCGGTCAATGAAGCCCTGCGACTCTTGCTTCAGGTTGCCAGGAGCACAGTGCGAAAGGCGTCATAAGGTCTCCACAAACTCCACACGCTGATTGCGCCTGCAACGCCGTAGTCTTGCCTGACTTGAAGCGATGAACGCGCAACTTGAGTACTTGTGTCAGCAAATCGGACAGAAGATCGCCGATGTGATCGGAGAACCCTTCATCAAAGGGTATGCACGTGTCAGACCCCGGCGCCAGCAGTGATCGCCGCAAAGCGTGGATTGAGAAGGTGCTGGGGCGTGCCGCTGCCATTCGCTGGAGTTGAGTCAAGCCGTCTCCTTAGTTATTGCCTGGGTACTATATGTTCATATTACATCTCGAAACAGATACGGGTCAACAATGCCCATACTGGTTCACCGACACAGACTCCAAGCTTTTCTGCAACTATATGTTCTTCGAGCATCTATGGCAAACCGGGAATGATCCGGATGTTGTAGGCACACTGAAAGAGCATTTTGGTCTTGATGTGGAGCCTCTGTTGAAAGTGGCATCAGAGGACCTGAGTCTTGAAGACTGGATGGCCGAAGGGTATGGTGATGAAGAAGAGTGGCGCACACAGATGGAAATAAATAAGGCTGCCTGGCAATTTCCTCAGGAGATTGCGCTATGCCTCCAGGAATTCATTCAAGCCCTGGACAATTCACCTGATGTGTTTTCGCGACTCGGCGTTTCCGAGTCCTACTTTGAAGATATTTCGGAATGGACAGAGCCAGACCATCCGGCTACCGAAAGAGTATCGGTTTCGCGGCGCCAGAGTCTACCTGAAGCGGATGGGAAACGCTGTCGTGCTTATTCCTGAGTGCGACTCGTGGCAAACGCTCATCGAGAGTCTGTCGATGTTTTCCGACGACTTCATGGCGGAACGCAATCAACCGCCGACCCAGCCGCGTGAGGTTCTGTTTGAATCCTGAGACATCATCCCCAGGAGGCGTTCAATGGATGACCAGCCGGCATCGCTTAGCCTCGAAACGATCCCGCATCACCTGTTCTTCAGTGCGCTCCCCAGCGGCGCGCTCGAGTTGTCGTGCTTCGTGCGTTTCCCCGCCCAGAATGCATCCCGCACCGTTACCTGGAGCATCACCGAGACGACAGCGCCAACCGCGAGTCTGACCGGCAGGCGCGCGATCACCAACGCAGAGCAGACGACCGGTCGCCTCTGCATCGCAGCCGCCTTGCCCGCACATTGGGGCGACAGCCAGCTGCGCGTCGAGGTGCAAGCCGACCAGCAGACGGCTACTGGCGAGTGGACGATCACGCGCTACGCTCAGACCCGGCAGTTTAACCTTCCCCTGCCAGGTCCGGTCCTGGTGCTGATCGGCCACCGGATCGGAGAAACCCACCGTTCCGCCTGGCAACTGCCGGCGCAGCAATTCGGGTGAGACCTTCTGCCTTTCGATGCGGACAGTCTACGCCTGTTGAACGCCAGTCTGACCGAGTCGCTGCAGGCGCACAACTTTTTCGGTTTCGGCCACCCTGTGCTGGCGCCAGCCGCCGGTCGCGTCGTGCGTGTAATCGATGGGCATCCCGATCTCCTCCGCGTCGGCGCCTACCCCGAGGATGTCCACTCCTACCTGGAAGAGCTGGAGCGCGCAGCCGGCAATTACGTCACGATCGACCACGGCGATGGGGTCTATTCCTGCCTTGCGCATCTCCGGCAACACTCGATCACGGTGCGCGAACAGCAGACGGTGGAAGCCGGTCAGGTCATCGGAGCGCTGGGCAATTCCGGGTTCAGCGCCGGACCTCATCTGCACCTGCATTTCATGGATGGTCCTGATCTGCTCACAGCATCGCCGCTGCCGATTGCATTACGTGCGGAAGGGCAGATCTACGCCCCGCAGGCTGGCGAGATCATCACGCAATAGAGACCTTTATTCGATCAGCGCAATATCCGCGAGCGACGAGCGGCGCGCTTCGTTCATGCTGCCGCTGCGGAACCCCTGCAGATCGAGGGTGACGTAGACGTACCCCAGCGCCTTCAGATGCGCCACGATCGCTTCGCGCTGCTCGATGACGGCGGGCAGGTCGTCGAGCGGAACTTCGATGCGCGCAATCGTATCGTGGTGGCGGACGCGAAACTGGGTGAACCCCAGGTGACGCAGAAACCGTTCGGCTGTGTCGAGGGTGCGCAATTTCTCGGCGGTCACCCGTTCGCCGTAGGCGATCCGCGACGAGAGGCAGGCATACGACGGCTTGTTCCAGTTTGGCAATCCAAGGCGCCGCGCCAGTTCGCGGATCTCCTGTTTCCCCAGCCCGGCTTCGATCAGCGGGCTGCGCACGGCAAACTCGATCGCCGCGCGGTGACCGGGGCGATGCGTGCCGATGTCGTCCGCCATGGCGCCGTAGAGAATGGCAGCGACGCCGAGTTCGGCAGCCAGCGGCTGGAGTTCGGTGAACAGGGTGCGCTTGCAGTAGTAGCAGCGATCCGGCTCGTTGCGCGCATAGTTCTCGTCCAACAATTCGTTGGTGTGCACCACGATATGGCGGCAGCCGATCAGCGCCGCAATCTCGCGCGCCTGTTCAAGCTCCTCGCGCGGGTAGGTCTCGGAGTCGGCAGTGGCGGCGATGGCGCGATCACCGAGCGTGTCGTGCGCTACCTTCAGCAGCAGCGTGCTGTCGACGCCGCCGGAGAATGCAATCAGCGCCGAACCGATCTCGCGCAGGATCGCCTGGAGACGTTCGTATTTGAACTCAATCGTCGTTGTCATTGGTGCAATCCTCGTCATAGATGACCGTCACCCGCGCCGGGCAACCCATTCGCGGTTGCGCGCCAGGGGGCTGTGCGCGATCCCCCGGTTTTTGGCGCTCCCCCTGGCAGATGACCGTCACCCCCGTCAGGCACGCCATGCGCGGGTGACTGCCAGGGGGCTGTGCGCGAGCCCACGGTTGTTGGCGCTCCCCCTCGCAGATGACCGTCACCCATGCCTGGCAACCCATTCTCCGGCAAGCCAGGGTGGTTGGCGCGTCCCTACCGATCGTCGCCCTAGCTGCAGCGGTGACGGTCATCGCTGCTGGCGCGCCGCTGCCGCCCGGTTGGCGATCCGCCCGGCAATCGCCCCTGCGCCGATGCCATTGTCGATGTTGACGACTGCAAGACCAGGGGCGCAGGTTTGCAACATGCTCGTCAGCGCACCGACGCCGTTCCCGCCAAAGCCGTACCCAACCGACGTCGGCAACCCGATGACCGGCACATCGACCAGACCCGCCACCACCGACGGCAGCGCGCCGTCCATTCCGGCAGCAACAATGATCACATCGACCGATGCGTCGAGCATGGCGCGCAACGGCTCGAACAGACGATGCAGACCAGCGACGCCGACATCACCGGCGCGCCAGATGTCGCACCCCATTTCGATGCAGAGCGCGATCGCCTCTTCGGCAACGGGAAGATCGCTGGTTCCTGCGGTCAGCACGCCGACGCGCCCGCCGCGTTGCGGCGGGTTGACACCTGGCATACTCAGAGTCAGGGTGCGCCCTTCGCTATAGACCATCCACTCGACAGTTTCAGCGAACGCTTCCTGAAGCCCCGCCCGCGTCTCCGGCGACACGCGACTGATCAGGACACGCCCGACCTGATCGAGAATGCGCCGGGCAATGGCGATGGTTTGCTCAGCAGTCTTGTGTTCGGCGAGCACGACCTCCGGCACACCGCTGCGCGCGGCGCGTCCCAGGTCGAGATTGGCGAACTGTTCGAGATAATCGCGTGCGGCGGTCATCGTTGTATCATTACTCCACTGTTACCATGATGTCACATAAAGTTTAGCATCTTTTTATGCCGGCGCCATACAATGACGCTCAGATTGACAGCGAAGATGGTTCGTTATGAATATTCTCTTGTTGACCCAGATCGTTCCCTACCCGCCCGATAGCGGTCCGAAGGTCAAAACCTACCACCTGCTGCGCCATCTGGCGGCGCACCATCGGGTCACGCTCGTCTGTTTCACGCGCAACGCACAGGAAGAAGCTGATGCCGCCGCCTTGCGCAGCCTGGTCGCTGAGGTGCACACCGTCTCGCTCACGCGATCCACGGTGCGCAACGCGCTGACCCTGGCGGGCAGCCTGGTGCGCGGGCGCTCATGGATCATCGAACGCGACGACAGCGCCGCGATGCATCAGTTGCTGGCGCGTCTGGTGCACGAAGCGGAGATCGCCGGACGACCGTATGACCTGGTGCACGCCGATCAACTCAATATGGCGCAGTTTGCCGAGCCATTGCCATTACCGCGCCTGCTCGACGAGCACAACGCGGTCTGGACGGTCTTTCGTCGGGTGGCTGCTCAGGAACGCGGGCTTAAGCGGCTCCTGTGGGAGCGTGAGTGGCGACAGTTGCGCACCTATGAAGGACGGGTCTGCCGCGAGTTCGAGGCGGTCACGGCGGTCAGCCGCGAGGATCGCCAGGCGCTGATTGAGGCAATGGGAACGGAGCGCGATATTCCGGTGATTCCGATTGCCGTCGATGCCGAACGCGAACAGCCGGTTGCGCGCCAGCCGAATGCGCGCGGCATCCTCAGCCTGGCGACGATGATGTGGCCCCCGAATGTCGATGGGGTGCTCTGGTTCGCCCACAGCATCTACCCGCTGATCAAACGGCACGTCGAAGGGACGAGGTTCTTCGTCGTCGGGCAGCGCCCAGTGGCGGAAGTGCGCGCATTGCCGGAACAAGACCCGGCAATCGAAGTGACCGGGTATGTGCCAGACCCCACGCCATACATCGCCGCTTCCGCCTGTCTGATCGTCCCGTTACGAAGCGGCGGCGGCATGCGGGTGAAAATCCTCGAAGCGCTGGCGCGCGGCATTCCAGTCGTCTCAACAACGATTGGCTACGAAGGCATCGACCTGGTTCCTGGCGAACATCTGCTGGTCGGCGACACGCCAGAGGCATTCGCCGGCGCTGTCGTGCGCCTGCTGCACAACCCGGATTTCGGCGCGCGACTGGCGGCAGCCGGACGGCAGCGCCTGCTCGAACGCTACGACTGGCGCGCTGTGTGCCCGGCGATGGATCGGGTGTATGAACGGATGAAGAACCAAGAACCAAGAACCAAGAACCAAGAACCAAGAACCAAGAACC
>DAOTWI010000459.1:0-9626 GCA_034436075.1 Roseiflexus sp. | reverse complement strand
CGTCGGGCGGACCGGCGGCGACGACCTGCCCACCCTTGACCCCCGCGCCCGGACCGAAATCGATGATCCAGTCAGCCGCCTGCATGGTTTCCAGGTCGTGTTCGACTACCACAACAGTGTTGCCCAGGTCGCGCAGTTTGAGCAGCGTGTTGAGGAGTTTGCGGTTGTCGCGCTGGTGCAGCCCGATGCTTGGCTCGTCGAGAATGTAGGTGACACCCACGAGACCGGAGCCGATCTGTGATGCCAGGCGGATGCGTTGCGCCTCGCCGCCGGAGAGCGTCGGCGCCGGTCGTTCGAGCGTCAGGTAATGGAGACCGACGTTCAGCAGAAAGCCGAGGCGCTCGCGGATTTCCTTCAGCACATCGCTGACGATCGCCATCTGATAGTCGGTCAGCGGCGACACCTCGTGGTGAGGCGCAGCGCCGTTGCCTGCCGTAACTTCCGCCGTCACCCGCCCTTCCAGGTCCGCCAGGTGCGCAATGCTGGCAGGCATGCCGCTCAGCGCATTCACCCACGCCAGCGCCCCGGTAATCGTCATCCGGGTCACGTCGCGGATCGACAACCCGCCGGTCTGGACTGCCAGGCTTTCGGGGCGCAGGCGCGCGCCGCTGCATGCCGGGCAGGGTTGCTCGCTCATAAAACTCTGGTAAAACTCGCGCGTAAAGTCGCTGCCAGTTTGCTGAAAGCGGCGGCGAATCTCGCTTGCCAGCCCTTCCCATGTGCGGGTGAACTCGCCGCGGCTATCACTGCCTTCATCGCCCCAGCGAAAGCGGATCCGCTCTTTGCCGCTGCCGTAGATAATGGCATGGCGCGCCTGTTCGTTGAGTTGTTCCCAGGGCGTATCGAGGTCAAAGCCGTAGTGCTGCGCAATTGCGAGCAACGCGCGATACCCCCACGAATCGCGCTTCTTGCGCAGTTCGCCCCAGTAGGTCACCGCACCCTCGTGCAGCGTCAGCGACGGGTTGGGAACCAGCAGCAGCGGATCGACCTCCAGCCGGACGCCAAGACCGGTGCATTCGGGGCAGGCGCCCTGCGGGCTGTTGAACGAGAACATTTGCGGAGAAAGTTCGGGGAACGAAATGCCGCAGTGGGTGCAGGTATTGGCTTCGCTCATCAGCCATTCTTCGGCGGCGCCGGTTTTGTTCTGAATGCTGATGATCAACTGCCCCTCGCCGACACGCAGCGCCTGCTCGACACTGTCGGTCAGGCGGGTCACAAAAGCGTCCCACTCGCTCTGCGCCCCTTCCTGCGCTCGTCCGACGGGACCGCCAGAAGCGTGCGCCTGATCGGTCGCGGTATCGCGCGCGGGCATCGCCAACCGGTCGATCACGATCTCGATCGTGTGCTTGACCTTCTTGTTGAGTTTAATCTCACTCGCCAGATCGAAGATCTCGCCATCGACGCGCACCCGGGCGAACCCTTCGGCGCGCGCTTCGGCGAAGACGTCCTTGTACTCGCCTTTGCGCTGCGACACAAGCGGCGCCAGCACCATAAAGCGCGTTCCGGCAGGCAGGGTGAGCACCCGGTTGACCATCTGCTCGGCGCTCTGCGAGCTGACCGGACGGCCGCACACGTGGCAGTGCTGTGTCCCGACGCGGGCATAGAGCAGGCGCAGGTAGTCATAAATCTCGGTAACAGTGCCGACCGTCGAGCGCGGGTTTTTCGAGGCGCTCTTCTGCTCGATGGCGATGGCGGGCGAGAGTCCTTCGATGGCATCGACTTTCGGCTTTTCCATCTGGCCGAGGAACTGCCGCGCATACGCCGAGAGCGACTCGACATACCGGCGCTGCCCTTCGGCGTACAGCGTGTCGAACGCCAGCGACGATTTGCCCGAACCGGAGACGCCGGTCAGCACCACCAGTTTATCGCGCGGGATTTCGA
Organism: Roseiflexus sp.; assembly: GCA_034436075.1. Lineage (GTDB taxonomy): Bacteria > Chloroflexota > Chloroflexia > Chloroflexales > Roseiflexaceae > Roseiflexus. The sequence continues at coordinate 7,745 of DAOTWI010000459.1, read as the reverse complement.
GGTCGATCCCCTTCAGATTGTGCTCACGCGCACCCTTGATGACGATAGCGTCCTTTGCCATGATCCGGCGACCTTTCGTGGGATAAAACACCGGTCAATACAATAAGAAGCGCACTGCTCGTGGAGCGTCTCCACAGCCTTGCTGCCGCAACGTGAACAGGTGTGCGATAGTATAGCACTGCATGGATGCCGGGTCAATCGCAGGACAGATGTGGACTCATACAACGAATCCGGCATACCCGCGCCGCCAGCAATCCGCCTCGTAGCCCGGCGGCTGATGGACTTTGAAACATTATTTCGCTATCCGTTCGTCTGCCCGGCGGCTGATGGGATTTGAATAATTATTCCGCTATTCGCCTACCCGCCCGGCGGCTGAAGCCGCGGGCTACGGGAAGCGAAGCCCGCCTGCGCGGGCTCTATTGGCGATACCGGATTATTTTCTCAAACTCCATAAGCCGCAGGCGCCTGCTGCGAAGCCCGCCTGCGCGGGCTCGTGCAGGTGATGCCGGATTGGCGGCTCACATTCTCTGATTCTGCATACGTACTACAGGGCGCAAACAGTTTTCCCGGCAGACTAGCGACGTTCCTTCCCAAAAAACCGCCACGTCACCGCGACCGAGAGCGTGTACAGGGTCGCGGTAGCGGCGAATAGCGGACCAAAGCCATACCGTTCCTGAACGAACGTGCTGATCAGCGGCGCAACGAGAAACCCGGCGCTGTACGCTGCTCCGAGCAGCCCAATCATGAACGGGCGCGCGCTTTCCTCGGTCTGTTCCATCGCATAGGCGTCGTAGAGCGGCGCCGCCATGTTGAACGCAACGACCCGCGCCAGCGCCGCTGCTACGGCAAGCCACAGATCCGACGCCGCTCCCAGGATCAGCAGCAACGGCACGCCGATGGCGCGGGTTACCGCCACAGTGCGCATCTTACCCAGGCGCGCCGCCAGCGCCGGACCGCTCAACGACGCCAGGCCGGTCGCCACATCGAATCCGGCGAAGAGGGCGCCGAGCGCGCGATTGTCGAGACCGAAGCGTTCGCGGAAGTAGAGGTTGAGGTAGGGAATGAGCAGCGCCGCGCCCCACGAGATCAGGAATGGCGGCAGCAGCAGTTTTGCCACGAGCGCCGGTTTGCGCAACAATGCCCGCAGCGACGCTGGCAGGCGCACAAGCCACTGCCGGGCAAACGCCAGCCAGGGTGGAAGATGATCGAACAACGCGCTCGCATTGATCGTCGTGGCGGCGCTTTCCGGCAATGGCGGGTCTGGTGTGCGCCCCGGCTCACGGATCAGCAGCAACGGCGGAAGCGACGCCAGCACCCCGACTCCTGCAACAGCAAACACAGCACGGTAGGTTACGCCGCTATCGGAGGGCACGCCAAGCGTGTGCCCCAGCGCATCGGCGAGAAACCCGGCGCCCAGGTTGCCAATGCCGCTCAACCCGATGGCGACTGCGGCACTGGCGCTGAACAGGTAATCGCGGGTAGCGTCGTTGCTGAGGCGCATCATGAGCGGCGCAGCGGTCACCTGCATGAGCACGGACGCGATCCCCATCAGCGCGGCGGAACAGACCAGCAGCGCCGCCTGCGGGAAGGCAGCGAACAGCAGAATACCGGCGGCGTACAGCGTCACCGATACCGCAATCGCAACGCGCAACCCCAGGCGTTGCACGCCTAACCAGAGCGGCAGGCTCAACAGCGCCGCAACCGCCTGCGTCACCGTTTGCAGCATGCCGAGGAAGCCGCGGGAATAGCCGAGCGCCAGCACGGCCAGGTTGTAGTACAACACCACAACCGAAAGGCTCAGCGTGAGGATTGCCAGGTGCAGCAGATACCGGCGCGCGCCGGCTTCCAGCGCGCGCCAGCGATGGATGACGTGGTGCATGCAATGTTTCTATGTGGGTGTGGCGCCGCCACGACCCTGCGCCTTTTCCGCTCGCCATGTGCAACGGCGTGTACCGGGCGTGGCGACGTTGCATTGCAACGTTGCCTACGCCCCACCCTTTGTGACATTTTTGCGGGCGTGGCGCCGCCACGCCCCTACGCGCTGGCAACGATGCACGATATTGCGCTGCACTCGGGGCGACGCTGCGATGCAACGTTGAATGGGTCACGATTCGAGACGTTGCATCGCAACGTTGAATGGGTGACGATTCGAGACGTTGCGATGCAACGTCTCTACGTGTAACTCATTTGAACCGATTCTCTTCCGGGTCGTTCATGTCGAACCCCACGGCATCGAGGCGCTGCCAGAGATCGTCGGGGATGGGGACGCGCGCCAGGTCCAGGGTGGCGGCGATGCGCTCCGGTTTGCTGACGCCAACGACGGTCGAGGTGATGCGCGGATCGCGCAGCGAGAACTGTAGTGCCGCGGCAGCCAGCGGAACGCCATACTCCTGGCAGACCGCCGCCATAGCGCGCACGCGCTCGACGAGCGCCGGCGGCGCATCCTGATACGCATAGCGCGCGTAGGCGTCCGGTCCTTTGGCGAGGATGCCGCTGCCATACGGCGCTGCATTCACTACCGCCACTCCCCGGCGGACCGCCACATCGAGCAGCGGTTCTGCCGAGCGGTTCAGCAGTGTGTAACGGTTGTGCGTCTCAACCGCCATGAACGCCCCGGTTTCGACGTAGCGAATCAGCATGTCGATCGGACCGCCGGAAATGCCGATATGCTCGATCACCCCTTCCGCCTGAAAGCGCTGCAAGACCTCCAGCGGACCGCCTTTGCTCATCACATTCTCGAATGTTGTGTGTTCCGGGTCGTGGATGTAGACAAACTGAAGGCGATCCAGTCCCAGCAGGTTCAGGCTGCGCTCGACCGAGCGTTTGATCTGGTCGCCGCTGAAATCGCCGGTCGCCAGATCGCGGTCAGCTTTTGTCGCCAGGACGACACCGGCGGGCAACCCGCCGAGCATCTGGAGCGCCTTGCCGATCCGGCGCTCACTCTCGCCGTCGCCATAGGCGGCGGCGGTGTCGAGAAAATTGATCGGGCTGCGAAAGGCTTCGAGCAGGGTTGCAATCGCCTGCTCTTCGGCGACGCTGTAGGCGAATGTTTCGGGCATGTTGCCGAGCGGCGCGCATCCGATGCAGAGCGGCGTCACCTGGAAGCCAGTGCCCCCAAACGGGCGATGTGGCAGGGTTGATGATGGGTTGGACATGGCAGACATCCTGTTGGCGGTTTACGAAGAACACTGACAGGGATTATCGCAAGGGATAGGATGGGTGTCAAACCGCTTGAACTTTCGGGCGCTCTGCTTGCGAACAGAAGCAGGATAAAGAACACAGCCGCCAGAATAAAGAACACAATCCAGCCCATGCCAATCGCAATGCCCAGCCATGCAAGCGTTTTGCCCTTCTCTGCGCCCTCTTTCCGCTTGATCTCCCTGAGCGCGAGTATGCCGGTCGCCAATGCGACGATCACGCTGAGATCTCGTACTGGTATGAAGATCCGATCAAGAAGGATGAAGCTCAGCTCGCTTGCGGTCGGCGGCAGGCTCAGCGCAACGAACGTTCCTGCAATGCAGAGCAGAGCCAGAATGCCGCTCACAAAACTGACCACTGCAAGCCAGTTGGTTCGGACAGCACGGGTTGTCATAGCGCCGTCCTTTCTGTGTCTCGCGGCGACGTTGGAGTGCAACGTCGCTCCGCACCAGGCTCAGCGTTGAACATGCGCGCGGCGACGTTCAACGCTGAGCGTCATCTCCCTTGTTCTCCTTCAGCGATCACGCCGCCGACTGCCGCGCCTTCGGAACCATGGTCTGCGGCGCGCCATAGGTCAGGCTGCGCCACGCCCACTCCAGCGGACCAAACCGGAATCGCCTCAGCCAGACGACACTGATGACCAGCTGCACCAACCAGATGGTCACGCTGATCAGCAGTCCGGCGAATGCTCCCACCTGACCAAACAGCCCCAAGCCGTAACTGTAGAAGATGAGCGTGCAAACGATCGATTGCATGATGTAGTTGCTCAACGCCATCCGTCCTGCGGCTGCCAGCGGTTCCAGCCGGCGATGCCAGGTTTCCCGGCGGGTGAGCGCCACGAATGCCGCCATGTAGCCGTAACTCAGCACCGGACCGAACACCAGCAGCAGTAATGATGGCAATCCCGCCAGCGGCGAGGTCATATCCACCGTCCACATCAGCCAGGTCAACCCAAGGTTGGCGACCAGACCAACCGCCAGGCACACGCCTCCGCCTGGCAACCGGCGCTCGTTTGCGGGCAACTGCATCAGGCGCTGGAAGACCTGGCGCTTACCAGCGTATATGCCAGCCAGAAAGATCGCCAGGATTTGAAGGACGTTTCCGCTCAACAAGAAGAAGATCAGAACGATCAGCCACTCGACAGCGCGCCAGACGAAGATTTGTCCCCACGTTCCGCGGGCGTAGGTCTCGATCGCCTGCCGCTCCAGGTCACGGATCAGTGTCATGATCTCGTCCATGGCGCTGGTGTCGGTTGGGGCGAGACCTGCCGCCAGGATGCCCAGAACGATGAGCCCTGCGCTCACGATGATCGGAATGGCGATCAGCACGCCCGCCCAGATCAGGAGTGTTCGCGGTTGCGCCTTGCGAAACAGCAGGGCGACCAGACCAACCAGCGCATAGATGAACAGAATGTCGCCATTCCAGATCAGCAGAGCATGCGCCAGACCAAATCCCATCAACACCAGCAGCCGGCGGACCATAAAGCGCGCCGGGGCGCCGCCTGCTTCCTGTATGCGCTCCATCTGCAACCACATCCCTAACCCGAAGAGGAAGGAGAAGAGCGGGTAGAACTTGCCTGTCGCCAGGGCATACGTAAGAAACTCAACCGCATGGTCGAGCGCGCCTTCGCCGCGCGGCGTTCCGGTGAATGCTGCGATGAACGGGAAACTGAAGAGGCCCATGTTGACGATCAGGATGCCTAGCAGGGCAAAGCCGCGCAGAATGTCGAGCAGATCGATCCGCTCGCGCGTTGTGGTTGGCGCTATTGCGTGGGACATACCATCACCTTCCCTTTCTATGCCATGCATTGATAAGACGTGTATTCCTGCCCATTTGTGGCGCATTCGGGCGATCACATCGCTTATCGAGCGATCACCTTGAACCTGGAAACGATGCCCGCACCTGTGGGGCGGGAGACGTTGGATGAGCCTGTCGAAGCCAACGCCTCCCGCTAGACCGTCAGCGTGTGTTATTCAACATCTGGTTGATCGTTTTATCAGATGTTCCTCCTCGCGCCTCTCCCCCCTCCCCTCTCCCCCCTCCCCTCGCGCCTCACGCCTCTTATCACTCCTCACTCATCACTCCATCTCTCAGGGCGCGCACCCGGCGCCAGCTGACAATAGTCTGCACCACCAGATAGAGCAACGCGCACAGCCACCACGTTCCAAAGCCCGCAAGCATCCAGGGTGCAACCGAGGGCGCTGCAGCGTTCGCGCCGCCATCAGGTTCGCCTGACGCCATGAGGTATCCCACAATGCCTCCCAGGATGCCAGCGATATTGATCGCCAGAAAGACAACGTACATCGCCAGCGCAGACTCCTGCCCCTGAAGTGATGACCATGCACCGACGCGCGCCGTCAGCGTGCGTTCGATGCGCCACTTGATCGCCAGGAGCGTGATGGCGGCAATTGCCGGGACGATCGCGCCCGCAGGCGTATAGAGCGCTATTGCGCCGATGGCGACGCCGAGCAGGTGATATGCCAGCGTCAGACTGCTGGCAACCCGGCGCAACCGTTGCACCTGAGCGTCGGGGGCGGATTCGACGGCGGCTGGCGCTCCTTCCAGCGCCTCCAGCAGCCGGATCTGACGATGGATAAGCAGCGCACCGAGCGCGCTGGCGATGATAACAAGCGGATAGCATATGGCGAGAAACGACACGAACCAGGATTGATCGAGCGTGTCGTGGAATAGCCGTACTGCTTCCATTGAACCAAAGAACCCGCCATAGACCATGATCTGGAACACGATCGTGAACCCGATGATCAGCAATTGTTCGCGCAGACGGGCGCGGAGCGCCGGCAACGTCGCCCATTCCCGGATGCGTGTGGTGAGTGTGCGATAGAGGCGGAAATTGATCACACCAATCGCTGCCGTCACGACCAGCACAATTGCCGCCAGCAGGAATGCCCGCAGGGAAAAGGCGATCCAGGCGATCACGATCAGCAGATTGAATGCTGCGCCGGTATCGTAGTAGTGCATCAGGCGCCGCCAGACTGAATCCAGCGGTTGCCCATCAAACGCGCGACGGCGCCAGTTCAGGCTGGCGATGATCAGCGGCGCGCCGACAATCGCCCCAATGACCCCCAACCCTGCCAGATATGACCAGACGCCGGAATCCCCGCCGGTTGCGCGTGGTACGAGCCAGACCAGCAGCGCCCCTGCAATGAGCAGCGCCGTTGCTGCCAGACTGGTCAGACCGCTGGCACTGTACACCTGTTGAAGCCGTTCTTCTTTCATGCGTCGCTCCTTTTCTTCACGCTCGTGGTGTGTTGTCAGCGGTATGTGAAACTGGACTGTCGTTCCCTGACCTGGCGCCGAACGCACCTGCAAGAAACCTCCTGTCGACTCGACACGGGTGCGCATATTGGCGAGCCCCATGCCGGATGGTGTTATCGCCGGATCGAACCCCTGCCCGTCATCTTCGACGCACACCCGCAACCAATCCCTGCCCTCCGCCGTTTCCTGCGCGAGGGTCACGCGCACGTGGCGCGCGCGTGCGTGGCGCGCCGTATTCGAAAGCGCTTCCTGAACGACGCGGAAGATCGTTTCCTGCGCGCCGGGCGGCAGGCGCTCCTCATCGGGCAGTGGATCGTGGCGCAGATCGGCCGTCACTTCAGCGCGGAAGCGCAACGCTTCGAGTTGTTCGCGGATGGCTTCGATCAGCCCGATCGTCGCCAGCGGCTGCGGGCGCAGGTGGGTCAGCAGCGCCTTCATCTCCGCCAGCGCCGCCTGCGAGAGATCGCGCACGTGCTGAATATGCTGCGCTGCGCCGCCGGGGTCGCGTTCGTGCAGGCTCTGCGCTGTTGCAGCCGCCACATTGATGCTGAACAACTGCTGTTTGATCGTGTCGTGCAGATCGCGCGCCAACCGGTTGCGTTCTTCCTGTGCGGCAGCCTCGCGCAATTGCGTCATCAATGCTGATCGCTGCTCGCCGAGATCGTGAGTGTGCATTTCGATCTCATGTCGCAAGCGCCGGATGACCAGCCGCTGCATCAGTGCCAGTGTGATCAGCAGGGCGACTCCCAACACGACCGCCGCTCCCAGCGCAATCAGCATCAGCCTCTGGCGATCCGTCGTCTCTTCCGCGCCAATGATGTCTGGGGCAAAGATGATCAGCAACGCCGCCGCCGCCGCTGCCGCACCGAAACCGGCGCTCAGGATCAGCGTCGTCAGGGTTTCGATTGATGGGCGTTTCTCTGGTGATATGGACATACGTTCAATCCGCGCATAGAATGACCAACCGTGCCGTGATACCAGGATACGCTCCCTGGCGCTGCCGCGCCACCCCTGGCGTAGTGATTCTGCATCGCTCGTTTGGGGGAGAAGGGAGTTGAAGGTTGAAGGTTGAAGGTTGAAGGTTGAACGTTGGCAGGTGAAGCGAGGGGCGAGGCGCGAGGCGAGAGGCAAGAGGCGAGAGGCAAGAGGTGAGAGGCGAGAGGGGAGAGGGGAGAGGCAAGAGGTGAGAGGCAAGAGGTGAGAGGTGAGAGGCAAGAGGTGAGAGGCAAGAGGTGAGAGGGGGAGGCGCGGAGGAGTGGGGCAGGCACGCG
>DAOTWI010000458.1:0-4575 GCA_034436075.1 Roseiflexus sp. | reverse complement strand
CAAGGGAGACCCCCCGGAGGGGGGCATGGGGGGTGTCACACCATCTCCACCACACCCGCGGCGCCCATGCCGCCGCCGATGCACATGGTGATCAACCCGTACCGCCCGCCGCGCCGCCGCAGTTCGTGCAGGATCTGCACCGTCAGTTTCGCGCCGGTGCATCCCAGCGGGTGCCCCAGGGCGATGGCGCCGCCGTTGACGTTGACTTTCTCCTCGTCGAGTTCGAGCGCCCGGATGACCGCCAGCGCCTGCGCAGCAAAGGCTTCGTTCAGCTCGATCAGGTCGATCTGGTCTAGGGTCAAGCCGGTCAGTTTCAGCGCCTTCGGCACTGCCAGCACCGGACCGATCCCCATGACCTCCGGCGGTACGCCGGCAACCGCGAACGATACGAAGCGCGCCAGCGGCTTCAACCCCAGCGCGTCGGCTTTTTCGCGGCTCATCACCACTACTGCCGCCGCGCCGTCGCTCGTCTGCGACGAGTTGCCAGCGGTGACCGTGCCATTTACCGCAAACACCGGCTTCAACTTCGCCAGCGCCGCCGCCGACGTGTCGCGGCGCGGTCCTTCGTCAGTGTCGAAGACCGAGGTGGTGCGCTGCACCTTCCCGTTCTCGAACCAGACATTCTCGACCTCAACCGGCACGATCTCCTCGGTGAACAACCCGGCGTCGATAGCGGCGATCGCGCGCTGGTGCGACCGGAGCGCAAAGGCGTCCTGGTCCTCACGGCTGACCTCGTAACGCTTCGCCACGTTCTCGGCAGTCAACCCCATGCCGAGGTACACATCGGGACTCATCTCCGCCATCGCCGGGTTCGGCGCGAAATGATGCCCGCCCATCGGCACGGCGCTCATGCTCTCGGCGCCCCCGGCGATGATCACATCACCCATCCCGCTCATCACCTGTTGCGCCGCCAGCGCAATCGTCTGCAACCCCGAGGCGCAGAACCGGTTGACCGTCTGCCCGGGCACGTCGTTCGGCAGACCGGCGCGCAGCAGCGCGACGCGCGCCATATTGAGACCCTGTTCGGCTTCCGGCATGGCGCATCCCAGGATCACATCGTCAATCTCTTTCGGGTCGAGACCGGGCGCGCGCTCGACCGCCGCCTTGATCACCGTCGCCGCCAGGTCGGTCGGATGCACACTGCGCAGCGCACCGCGCGGCGCTTTGCCGACGGCGGTGCGAACGGCGCTGACAATCACTGCTTCCCGCATAGTCAGATCTCCTTGTATATGCTGTTCCGTGACGCAAAGGCGCAGGGGCGCAAAGCTTCACAATCGATACTCCAAACCCTTGCGTCTTCGCGCCTTTGCGTCCGCCGTGCTGAGGATGGCTTCAATTCCGTAGCGGCTTCCCGGTTTGCAGGATCGCCATAATCCGCTCCTGCGTCTTCGGCTGCTGGATCAAGTGGCTCGCCTGCTCGAACTCCAGATCGAGGAAGTACTGCTCGGTGACCCACTGCGGCTGCGTCAGGTCGCCGCCGCACATCACATACGCCAGCGATCGTGCCAGTTTCATATCGTAGTCGCTGATGTAGCCGCCCTGGCGCATGCCGTAAACCATGGCGTTCACGGCGGCGATGCCGCGCCGCCCGATGGCGTACACCGGCTCACCCTCCGGCGGAACCGGCGTGTACCCCTCAGCGACCATCAGCAATACTTCCTTCTTCGCCTCGGCGACCAGGCGCTCGCGGTTCATCACAATCTTGTCGTCGTCCATCAGGTAGCCGAGTTGCTTCGCCTGGACAGCACCAAGTTCGCTGACCTTCGCCATGGCAATTGTCTCGAACGCCTGTTGCAGGTAGGGGAGCGGATCGGCGCCAGGGGTTTTGACGTGCGGCGACACGTGGCGCCGGACGAACTCCTTGCAGCCGCCCCACGCCGGGATCAGCCCAACCCCCAGTTCCACCAGACCCATGTACGTCTCAGCGGCCGCCACCCGTCGCGCCGCCGCCAGGCAGACCTCGACGCCGCCGCCGAGCACGCGACCATATGGCGCGGCGACGATTGGCTTCGGGCAGGTGCGGAAGCGGAAGAACAGGTCCTGCGTCCCCTTGGCGAACTTCGCCGACTCCTCCGGCTTGCCGCCCATAATCCCCATCAGCACCACCCCCAGGTTCACGCCGGCGCAGAAATCGGACGACTGATTGCCGATGACCATGCCGGCCCAGCGATCATCCTGGAGGAGTTCGAGCGCCTTCCACCCCATTTCGGCGATCAGCGGGTCGATGGCGTTGACCTTGGCGTGGAACTCAAAGCAGAGCACGCCGTCCCCCAGGTCGATGAGCGAGGCGCTGTGGTTGCGCGCGACTTCTTTGCCCTGCGCGCGCAGGTCATCGAGCGACAGCACGCCCTCTGGCGGCGTATACTCGACATACCGTGATTCGATAGGGCTCCAGACGCTGACGATTCGCCCGTTATCGCGCTGGTAGAAACTTTCGCCGCCGTTTGCCAGCATCTCCTCGACCCACGGCGCAATTGCGATGTCGCGTTCGCGCATGCGCCCGGCGGTCTTGCGCACGCCGAGGGTGTCCCACACCTCGAAGGGACCAAGCTGGTGGCTAAACCCCCAGCGCATGGCGCGGTCGATATCGACGATGCTGTCGGAAATCTCCGGGATGCGGCGCGCAGTGTACGCCAGCGTGCGCAGCATCGTCTCGCGGATAAAGACGCCGGCGCGGTCGGTGTCAGCGTTGTCGATCAGGAAGCGCAGGCGTTCCTGGAGGTCCTCGATCTTGCGCGCCTTGCCGACGAGGTCGAAGCGCGGCTTCTTCGGCGCCTCGTGCTCCATCGTCTGGAGGTTGAGCGACCAGAACTCGCGCCCGGATGCGCCCTTCACTTCTTTGTAGAACCCGACGCCGGTCTTATTGCCGAGCCACCCTTTCGCCGCCATCGCCTCGACTTCGGGCGCGATCTTGAGCGCCTCGCGCTCCTCGTCGTCGGGCAGCGCCTCGTAGAGGTTGCGCTGCACGTGGAGCATCACATCAATGCCGACCAGGTCGAGCAGGCGGAAGGTCGCGGTCTTGGGTCTGCCGATCAGTTCGCCGGTCAGGCTATCGACCTCCTCGACCGTATAGCCATTGCGCAGCGCATACCCGACCGTGGTGGCGATGTCGTAACTGAAGATGCGGTTGCCGATGAAGTTGGGGCGATCTTTACAGACCACCACCCCTTTGCCGAGGGTCACATCGGCGAAGCGGCTGATCGCCGCAACGACGGCGGGATCGGTATCGGGGGTTGGAATGACTTCGAGCAGGTAGAGATAGCGTGGCGGATTGAAGAAGTGCGTGCCCAGGAAATGACGGCGGAACTCCTCGGAGCGACCGGCGGCGATGGCGGCAATCGGAATGCCGGAGGTATTGGACGAGACGATGCTGCCCGGCTTGCGCACCTGTTCGATCTTCTCCATGAGGGTGCGCTTGGGTTCGAGTTGTTCGATGATCGCCTCAACGATCCAGTCGGCGTCGGCGATCAGTCCCAGGTCGTCCTCCACATTGCCGATGACGATTTTGGCAATCGACTGTGGATCGAACAGCGCCGCCGGGCGGGCGTTCTTGATGCGTTCCAGCCCGGCTTTGACGAAGCGATTGCGCACCTCTTTCGATTCGAGCGTCAGGCCACGCTTTTCCTCATCGGGCGTCAGGCTGGGAGGAACCGCATCGAGCAGCACGACCTGCAACCCGGCGTTGATGCAGTGCGCAGCAATGCCGCCGCCCATCGTACCGGCGCCAATGACGGCCACTTTCTTGATCTGGGTCATCGGTGACTCCTTGATGTACAGAAACAGAGAAGCGGGGACGCGTGAGCGGCGCCCCCTGCTTCACCTCCGCACGACCGTGCGCATCAGCGCAACTCGCGGCTCGTATAGCCGAGCAGGCGGCGCGCAACGATCAGGCGATTGATCTGACCAGTGCCCTCGTAGATGTCGTTGATGCGGGCATCACGCATCCACTTCTCGACCAGCATTTTACACGAATACCCTTCGGGACCGAGCAACTCGACCGCCTTCTGCGACACGTAGGTTGCTACCTGGCCCGCTTTGACCTTCGCCATCGACGCTTCGAGCGCATTCTCCTCGCCGGCGTCCATCTTGGTGACGGCTTTCAGCACCAGGAGCCAGCCGGCGCGATGCTGCATCTCCATGTGGAGCAGGTCGCGTTCGACCGCCGTCTGCAGATGGGGAGCGATGCCATAGCGCACCTTCACCCCGCGATCCTTCAGGTACGAGACGGTGAACTCGAGCGAGGCGCGCGCAATGCCAAGCGCCGACGCCGCCACCAGCGGACGGGTGGCGTCGAACGTCTTCATCGCACCCTTGAACCCCTTGTGTTCCGTGTCGCCCTTCGCAACTTCGGGGCTGCCAAGAATATTATCATACGGAATGCGACAATCGGTGAACACAATCGCCGCCGTATCCGACGCCCGGATGCCGTGCTTGTGCTCGAGTTTTGTGACGGTCATCCCCGGCGTGCCAGCTTCGACGACGAACGGCTTCATGCCGGCGCGTCCCGCAGACGGATCGACCGTCGCCCACACGACGACGAAGCCGCGCGATTCTTTGGCAGCCATCAACCCGCCG
>DAOTWI010000457.1:0-1913 GCA_034436075.1 Roseiflexus sp. | reverse complement strand
GCAACCGGTTCCCGCCAGCGCCCCCGCGCCTGCACCCGCCGCTGCCAGCGTTCCTGCTGTTCCGCAGACTGCCGCTGGCGCTTCTGTAAGCCAGACTGTCGAAGAGGCGACTATGGTCAACGGTATTCCGCTCGATGCGCTTGGGAAACTGCTCACCCAGGCGCTGCAAGGGGCGCACACGACGCAGCGCCTGGCATCCGGCGCGCCGGTGTACGACCGCAACCTGCCGCCAACCGGCTCGGTCGTCATCTCCGGTACGGGGCTTGGTCTGCCTGGCGCCGAAAAGCCGGTGATGGACGAACAGAATGCGCTGCGCATCCTGCACGGCGAACAGTTCATCGATCTTATTCCAGAACGCTTCCGCCGCCAGATGCTGGCGCACAACATCACGCGCGTTGTCAAGAGCGAAGATGGCAGCGGCAGTTTCGAGACCCTGACCGATCCTGATGAGGTCATCCGCCTTGCTGGACGCCCCGGGCCGTTCAATCTGTCCGAGGAGTATGGCGTGCCCGCCAAACTGGTCGAGGCGCTCGACTCGACGACGCAGATGGCAATGGCTGCCGGACTTGATGCCCTGCGCGAGGCGGGCATCCCGCTGGTGCAGACCTACCGCCGCACGACGACCGGCAAAGACCTGCCGGATCGCTGGATGCTGCCCGAAGCGCTGCGCGACGAAACCGGCGTGATCTTCGCGTCGGCGTTCCCGGGGCTGGATCGCATCGCCGAGGAGTTCGAGCGCTACTACACCTACGAGCATCGCCGCGAACAACTGGAAGCGCTCGAGGCGCTGCGCCAGGTGACGACCGACCCCGCAACCCTGGCGGAGATCGTCCGGCGCATCGGCGAATTGCGCGATCTGATCGAACGCGAGCCATACGTCTTCGACCGGCGCTTCATCTTCCGCATCCTGGCGATGGGGCATAGCCAGTTTGCCGAGTACATCGGCGCGCGCGGTCCCAATACTCACGTCAATGCCGCCTGCGCCGCCACCACCCAGGCAATCGCAATTGCGGAAGACTGGATCCGCACCGGTCGCTGCCGCCGCGTCCTGGTAATTGCCGCCGACAATGTCACCAGCGACCATTTGCTGGGGTGGATCGGCGCAGGCTTCCTGGCGACCGGCGCCGCCGCAACCGATGACCGTGTCGAAGAAGCGGCGCTGCCCTTCGACCGGCGCCGCCACGGGATGATCCTGGGCATGGGCGCATGTGCGCTGGTTGTCGAGAGCGAAGATGCCGTACGCGAACGCGGCATGCGCGGCATTGTCGAGGTGCTTAGCAGTGAAACGGCAAACAGCGCCTTCCACGGCACGCGCCTCGATGTCGAGCATATTTCGGGTGTGATGAACAGCCTGATGACCGCCGCCGAACGGCGCTTCGGCATCGACCGCCGGACTATTGCGCCGCACCTGGTGTTCGTTTCGCACGAAACGTTCACCCCTGCGCGCGGCGGCAGCGCCTCGGCGGAGGTCATCGCCCTGCGCAAGACCTTCGGCGAAGCCGCCAGTCAGGTGATCGTCGCCAATACCAAGGGGTTCACCGGGCACCCGATGGGGGTTGGCGTCGAGGACGTGATCGCGGTCAAGATCCTCGAACACGGCATTGTGCCGCCCGTTCCGAACTACAAGGAGGTCGATCCTGATCTTGGCACGCTCAACCTGAGCCGCGGCGGGCGCTACCCGGTGCAGTATGCGCTGCACCTGGCGGCTGGCTTCGGCTCGCAGATTTCGATGACCCTGCTGCGCCGCGTTCCCGGCAGCATTGATCGCATCGACAACCGCGCCCGCTACGATTACTGGCTCGACCAGGTGAGCGGGTACGACCATGCCGAAACCGAGGTGGTGAAGCGGGTGCTGCGCGTCAAAGCGCAGGGCGCGCCAGCCCGCCGTCCCGCGCCGAGTGCGTGGGTCCCCG
>DAOTWI010000456.1:0-6612 GCA_034436075.1 Roseiflexus sp. | reverse complement strand
GGCGCAATTCGCGTTTGAGGATTTTGCCGGTGGCTGTCTTGGGCAGCACATCGCGGATTTCGACGACCCGAGGGTACTTGTAGGCTGCCAACCGTTCTTTGCAGTATTCGATGATCTCGGTTTCGGTCGCCGTCTGCCCTGGCTTGAACGACACCACTGCCTTGACCTCCTCGCCGAGCGCCTGGTCGGGAATGCCGATGACGGCGGCTTCGGCAATCGCAGGATGCCCGTAGAGCACCTCCTCGATCTCGCGCGGATAGACATTGAAGCCGCCGCGGATGATCATATCCTTCACGCGATCCTTGATGAAGAAGAACCCGTCATCGTCGCGATAAGCGATGTCGCCGCTGTGGAACCAGCCGTTGCGGATCGCCTCGGCGGTCGCATCGGGGCGCTTGTAGTACCCTTTCATCACGTTGTGCCCGCGAATCACGATCTCGCCGAGTTCGCCGTTGGGAACCTCGCGCCCCTGATCATCCACCACGCGCATCTCGATGCCCCAGATCGGCACGCCAATCGACCCCGGCTTCGGCTCGCGGTCGAGGTGATTGAACGACGCGACTGGCGATGTTTCGGAGAGACCGTACCCTTCGAGAATGGTGACATTGTATTTGCGATTGAAAGCGTGCATCACTTCGACCGGCATGGCGGCGCCGCCTGAGACGCAGAACTTGAGCGCCGACAGATCGTACTGATCCGCGCCGGGGAAGTTGAGCAGGTAGAAATACATCGTTGGCACGCCAGCAAAATAGGTCACCCGATCGCGCACCATCACTTCCAACGCCTTCTGCGGCTCGAAGCGCGGCAGCATGGTGATCGTTCCGCCAGCGTAGATCAGGCTGTTCATCACACATGTCTGCCCGAAACTGTGGAACAATGGCAGCACCGCCAGCCCTACCGTGTCCCTGGTGACATTCAGCAGTTTATCGGTGGAGATCGATGCATTGAGAAACATGTTGGCATGGGTCAGTTCGGCGCCTTTCGGACGGCCGGTGGTGCCGCTAGTGTAGAGAATGACCGCTGTGTCGTCGGGCATGGTCTGGACCGTATCGAAGACTGGCGGCTGTTCAACAAGGATGCTGTTGAGCGGAATCGCGCCATCAGGGAGCGTTGCTGCGGAACCGGGCGCCTGCGCGACAATCAGATGGCGGCATGACCCGGCCATGCGAAAACCAGGCGCCGCTTCGTCCAGGAATCCCTCCCAGACGATCAGCGCCACTGAGTCGCTATCTTCCAGATGATAGCGGACTTCGTCGCGCTTGAACAGCACATTGAGCGGAACCACCGTCGCGCCAGTTTTGAGGATGCCGAAGTAGCACATCGGGAAGTGCGGCGTGTTGGGGATCATCATCGCCACTTTGTCGCCAGGGCGCACACCGAGTTTCGCCAGGCCATTGGCGATTTTGTTGGCGGCGCCGTTCAGTTCGGCATAGTTCAGGCGAATGCTGTCGAGGATGACAGCGGTTTTTCCGGGCATGCGGCGAGCGCTCTCCTCCAGAATGATGGCGAGATTCAGCATCGAGTCCCTCCTTTGGTGAACATCAACGTCCGATTCACTTCGAGCACATTGTTGGGGATCATGAAGATTATACGTGTTGTTAACCGATGCTGTCAATCATTTCGCTTGCCAATCCTACCGCTTACTGGTACAATACCGAAAGATGTCCTGATAGCAGATGACTCTAAAGGCAGTGATGCACCATGGCAAGCAAGAAAGGCAACCGGATTATCATCAAAATGCGCAGCACGGAGAGCGCGCATACGTATACGACAACGAAGAATCGCAAAAACGATCCGAGCCGGCTCGAACTGCGCCGCTACGATCCAACCCTGCGCCGGCACGTGCTGTACCGCGAAACCAAGTAGCGCCGTGTCGCGTATTGCTGCGCCCCGAAGCCGCATGATGGCTGCCATCGTGCGGTTTCTTGTTCTGTATCCACACCACGGGAGATACCGACATCATGAGGGTTGGTTTGCTTCCACTCGATGAGCGGCCGGTCAATGTCCGCTATCCAGCGATGATTGCAGCGATCGCTGATTTTGAACTGGCGTTGCCGCCCGACGATCTGTTGAGCAATCTGCGCGAACCGGCGCGCTGCGGCGACCTGGTCGCCTGGCTGCACGCGATTGCCCCCGCCGTGGACGCATTGATTGTCGATGTCGAGATGCTGGCGTTTGGCGGGTTGATCGCCTCACGCATCAGCGACGACCCGCCAGGAGCGGCGCTGAGCCGGTTGGATACGCTGCGCACCATCAAGAACGAACTGCCCAATCTTCCGATCCTGGCGTTCAACGTCATCACCCGTATCTCCAATGCCGATGCCAGCACCGAAGAACCGCTCTACTGGGCAACGTATGGCACACGCCTCTACCGCCTCTCGCAACTGCTCGACCGCGCGGCGCAGGGAGAGCCGTTGACCGATGAGATCGCCGCTCTACGCGCCGAGATCCCTGCCGATGTGGTGCGTGATATGCTGCGTCGCCGGTTGCGCAACCATATTGTCAACCTGGCGTCGCTCCATCTGCTCGACTCGGGCGCCATCGATCTCCTGGTCCTCAGTTCTGACGACACCAGCCCGTTTGGACTGGGATCGCGCGAAAAACGCTGGCTCGCCAGCTGGGCGGACTTGCTGGCGTCGGGGCGCGACCATCCGGCGTCCGACGGACGCCACGACGCTACCCGTTCGTCAGGCGTTCTGCTGATGTATCCCGGCGCCGATGAGGTGGGATGCACGCTGTTGGCGCGGATGATCAATCAGCATGCCGGGCGCGCGCCACGCATTGCGCCAATCTACGCTGTTCCCGGCGGCGAGGAGATCGTCGCACCGTATGAGGATGGCCCGGTTCGACTGACCGTTGAACGGCAGATTCAAGCCATCGGCGGGACGGTGGCATCTGCGGACGCCGCCCCCGATCTGTGGCTGGCGGTCAACACGCCCTCACCGCGCCGCACCGAGTGGGACGAGACGTTCGCAGCCGAAGAGCGTGACGAGCGGTACGATCATCTCGATGCGCTCGTGGATCGGGTAAGCCAACTTCAGGAAAACGGGCAGCAGGTGATCGTGGCGGATGTCGCCTACCCGAATGGCGCCGATCCTGTATTGATGGAGTTGCTCATCGAGAAGGTCGATCTCATGCGGCTTGCCGGATTTGGCGCCTGGAACACTGCTGGCAATACGATTGGCACGGCGCTGGCGCAGGGATGCGCTGCGCTCCTGGCAACCACCCCAGCGCAACGGATCGCCCATTTGCGTTTCCTGCTCCATCGCTTCGTCGAAGATTGGGGGTATCAGCACGTGGTGCGCCGCGCTGCGCGCGCCATGCTCGAACGCACAACCGGCGCCAATGAACCGGATGATACGACAATCGGGGCAATCTGTCGCTGGATCGAAACTCACCTGAACGCACGCATTGGCGCACTTCCCGGCTTTGCCGGGCGCTGGCGCATCACGCCAGGCAGCACGCGCCTGCCTTGGTGTCGCCTGTTTGAAGTGGATTTCGCGCTGGAGATGGTGTGACCGGCGATCACGCACTGGGGCAGCGGTTACTGGACTGTTTCGCCGCTCTCGACGAACACTTCGGGCACGAACCGCACTGGTGGCCCGTCGTTACCGATGATCCGCCGTTTGAGGTGCTGGTCGGCGCTGTGCTGGTGCAGCAGACGCGCTGGGAAACCGTCGAGGCGGCGATCATTCGCCTGCGCGATGCCGGGTTGATGTCGCCTTCGACGCTTGCAGCGGCGAACACCGATACCCTTGCCGCCTTGATTCGTCCCTGTGCGTTCCACGCGCAGAAAGCCGCCGGATTACGAGACATCTGCCGCGACATCGCACAGCGGTATGATCACGACACCCCTCGATTGCTCAGCGGCGAGCGCAACGAGGTGCGGGCGCGATTGCTGGCGCTGCCGCGCATCGGGCGCGAGACGGCGGATACGATCATGCTGTATGGCGGCGGCTGGCCCGTGTTTGTGGTTGACGCCTACACGCGGCGGTTGTTTGCGCGCCTCGATCTTGCGCCAGGGTTCGACTTTCTCCGCGCGCCGTATGATGCCGTGCAGCGCCTCATCGAACAGGCGCTGCGCCTGGTTCTGCCCGGAACGACGACGACCGCCTCGGCACATTTCCATGTTCATCGATCAGTCGAAGCGAACAGCAACGGTGCGTTCTTCTTCGCACAGTTTCACGCCCTGATCATCGAAGCATGCGTCCACCACTGCCTGGCGCGCCATCCGCGCTGTGATCGACCAGGGCTGCGCCGCACCTTCATCGACCCGCGCAAGTGCGCCGCTCACTGCCTGACATGCGCTAGATGCCCGCTCCGCCAGGGGTGCGCCGCATTCAACGGAACAGTGACAACGCATCCTGACGTTGCTGCGCCAGTGCGCGTTCGAGCTGATCGCGCGTGACCCATCGCCGCCGCAGCAGGATTTCACCGAGCGTCTCGTACCGACCAACACGCCGCAAGTAGATCTGTTCCGTCAACGCCTGCTCGAGACGTTCCAGTGACAACCCGCCTGCAACCAGGTATTCGCCAAGCGCGCGGGGCGCCGCTTCGTTGCTGATCCGTTGCTGCGTCTGCGCGATCAGGGCGCGCGCCAGGGTTTCCGGCGTCACTTTGCCGCGCGCCACGGCAATATCGCCGAACATCACCTGGTCGCCGCGCCGTCGAACAGTCGCCTGCTCTTCCAGCAACCACTCCAGTTCCTGGGTGGTAATTGCCCCCATCTGCACCAGGATTGCTCCCAGCGTGAGCGATGCGTCCATCTGCTTGAAGATGCGCGGCTTATGCCCCATCAGCACCCGTCGTGCTCGTGCTGCGCGGAGCGCCCCTGAGGCTTCGGTGTCGCCAGGATCGACGATCAACCGCTGTTCCAGGTAGGCGATTTCCAGTTCCAGATCATCCGGCGCCAGCGCGCTTGCACGCGCCAGACAATCGAGTCGGTGCGCCGGCACATCCACCAGGTCCGCCAGCGCCAGCCAGGCATCGACACAGCGATGACCGGCGGCAAGATGATCGCGCACTGCATTGAAATCGCGGCGCGTGGCGGCGATTGCGGGACAGGGACGAGGACAGAACGTGTCATTCATAGGAATGTTTGACCTGAAGCATGGGCGCGAACTGTTTTTACTATAATGCGTCGTATTGTACGGCAACACAGGGGATGTGACAAGAACTGAGAACTGAGAACTGAGAACTGAGAACTGAGAACTGAGAACTGAGAACTGAGAACTG
The DNA here is from genome assembly GCA_034436075.1 of Roseiflexus sp. GTDB lineage: Bacteria > Chloroflexota > Chloroflexia > Chloroflexales > Roseiflexaceae > Roseiflexus. Next base: position 1,377 of record DAOTWI010000456.1, on the reverse strand, counting down.
AGAACCAATCCCGACCCCTCTTCATTAGATGGTTTTTGAGAAATAAATCCGGTATCGCCAGGTCCAGCTCGCGCAGGCGGGCTTTGCAGCAGGAGCCTGCGACTTCAGCCGCCGGGCGAACGAACGGATAGTTGACCGCCTCGTGATCGGCGTGGGCTTCGACAGGCTCAGCCCACGTCAGCCCTTCCACAGGGGCAGGCTCAATTGTCCGGGTTTTGGTTGATCTGCCTTCTTCCTATTAGTCCTCGGTCTCAGTTCCTGGTTCCTGGTTCCTGGTTCCTGGTTCTTGGTTCCTGGTTCCTGGTTCTCAGTTCTTGGTTCTCAGTTCTTGGTTCTCAGTTCCTGGTTCTCAGTTCTTGGTTCTCAGTTCTTGGTTCTCAGTTCTTGGTTCTCAGTTCTTGGTTCTTCGTTCTTGGTTCTCAGTTCTTGGTTCCTGGTTCTACTTGACGTATACTGGTATAGAATCCATGATGCAAAGGAGTTCTCATGACCAACCAACCCACGTCAAATGATAACGTCGCCACGCTTGGCGGCGGGTGTTTCTGGTGCCTTGAAGCGGTGTATGATGAAATCAAGGGAGTCATCAGCGTTGAGTCAGGGTACGCTGGCGGGCGCAAGCCCAACCCGACGTATGAGGAAGTCTGCACCGGCAGAACCGGTCACGCCGAGGTGGTGCAGATCACCTTCGATCCGCAGGTGATCACCTTCCGCGATCTGCTCGACATCTTCTTCAGCATTCACGACCCGACCACGCCCAACCGCCAGGGCGCCGATGTCGGTCCGCAGTACCGCTCGATCATTCTGTATCACAACGACGAACAGCGCCGCATCGCCGAAGAAACGATCGCCGAACTGAACGCCGCCAACGTCTGGAAGGCGCCGATCGTCACCGAGGTGAAGCCGTTCACAGAGTTCTGGAAGGCGGAAGAGTATCACCAGGAATACTTTGCGAAGAATCCATACCAGGGATACTGTATGGCGGTTGTTGCGCCCAAGGTCATGAAGGCGCGGAAGCAATTCACCGACCGGCTCAAAACGCAGCGTTGAGACTCATAGGAAGATCAGCCAGATATTGGACAATCTCGTGATCGGCGTGGGCTTCGACAGGCTCAGCCCACGCCAACCGCTCCTCCAAAGGTGCAGGCTCGATATCGGCGTGGGCTTCGACAGGCTCAGCCCACGCCAACCGCTCCTCCAAAGGTGCAGGCTCAATTGTCCAGGTTGTATTTGATCTCCCTATCAGATTCCTGCCAGAAACGCGACGGCTGCCGCCGCAAACGGCACGCTCAGGTTATCCGTTCCGTGCGGCGATACGGCTTCCACCGCAGTGGCGACGGCAGCGCCAAGGAGCGCGGCGACGACTGCGCGCACCGGATC
>DAOTWI010000455.1:0-2583 GCA_034436075.1 Roseiflexus sp. | reverse complement strand
CGCGGAGTTTTTGGCAGGCGGCGTTGTGCAGGGCGGGGTGGTTGCGCCGACCATCGTGGCGCGCGCTACGCCGGAATTGCGGGTGAACTGCCAGGAAATCTTTGCGCCGGTCGTGACCGTGCAACCCTACGATACCTTCGAGGAGGCGCTGGAAGCGGTCAACGCCAGCGATTTCGGGTTGCAGGCGGGCGTGTTTACGCGCGATGTCGGGCGCATCTTCCAGGCGTATGAGGAACTGGAGGTCGGCGGCGTGATCGTCAATGACGTTCCAACCTGGCGTCTCGATCCGATGCCCTACGGCGGCGTCAAGCAATCCGGCTTCGGGCGCGAAGGGCTGCGCTACGCGATTGAGGAGATGACTGAACGGAAGTTGCTCGTGGTTAAGGGTTAAGATTAACCTCTCACCTCTCGCCTCGCACCTCTCGCCTCTCATCTCTCCCATCCACCAAGGACACGAAGGCACACGAAGGGGCAATCCAACCTTCGACCTTTCCCCTTCCCGCCTGCAACCTGCGACCCTCCCCGCCCCCTTCCTCTTCTCACCTCGCACCTCTCGCCTCGCACCTCGCACCCCTCGCCTCGCACCCCTCACCTCGCACCCCTCGCCTCGCACCCCTCGCCTCGCACCCCTCGCCTCGCACCTCTCGCCTCTCGCCTCTCACCTCGCACCTCTCGCCTCGCACCTCGCACCCCTCGCCTCGCACCCCTCACCTCTCACCCCTGACCCACGCCCGCCACTCATTGGCAAGTTCGTTAAGCGAGGCGCCGTAGACGCCCTGGTAGTCCGCCGAGCCGGGCTCGCGCCCGCGCCCGCTCACATACAGCGCGTGCATCTTCTCCATGCCATCGCGCTCGATCAAAAAATCAACGAATGACGCCCACAACTCGTAGGCGATGTTGTCGCCGTAGTATTGGGCGCGCAATAGGCGCAACGGCACGCCCGAGTCGCTGATCTGGCGCGCCCGTTCCTTCCACGTTGTAACGCTATACTTCGCCAGCCACGGCGGACCGGTGATCCAGGTCGCCAATCCTTCCAGCAGGATGATGTCAGCGCGCTTTTGGGCGTCGTCGCCATAGCGTTGCGCCTGCAGGTGATGCGCCAGTTCGTGCGACGCAACCACCAGCGCGCGTTCGATGTCCTCGTTGGGGCGGTAGTACACCTCGGCGCGCCGTTCTTCGGTGTATGCGATGCCGCGCGTCTTCTTCGACGGCGCTAGCGCGGGACGATAAAAGGCGATTGAGACCCGCTGCTGCAATTGAAAGCCGAAACGTTCCTCGTTGCCGCGCAGGAGTTCTTCCAGACGCGGGGCAATTGCCGTCACCTGCTCTGGCGTGAATGTGCGCAGACCGACGTACACATCCAGGCGTCCGGTCTGCATCACGCGCGTTCCCCGCATGGACGGACCGTCGCCCGCAATGAAGGGGAGTGGAGCGACAGCCTCGGTTGCCGGAGGCGTTTGTGCGCTGCTTATCGCAAAGAGCGTCGTTGTCCGGCGTATCGCCACCGGAAATCGAATCTGTTGAAGTGGCGCTTTTGCGGAAGGAGGTGTTGCCTGTTCGATGTGAAACACCTGTGGGAGAGCGATGGCTGGTTCGACAAAACGCTCGTCTGGGGGTTGGACAGTCGGGCTGGCAAGCGAAACAATAGCAAAAACGAGCGCCACGATGCGAGTGACGAGACGCGGCATGGCGTTTCCTTTTCTGGGACGACGACCCGGTCGCCCCAGAGTATGCGCAATGGACGCGCTGTATTCCGTTGAGAGGTTGTTTTTCTGTGACCTCTCAGGTACCACATGGTTGATTTTTTGTCAAACGCAGCTATCCGCCTGCCCGCCCGGCGGCTGAAGCCGCGGGCTGCGGGAAGCGAAGCCCGCCTGCGCGGGCTAGGCCTGGCGATACCGGATGATGTGCTCAAACTCCATAAGCCGCGGGCTACAGGAAGCGAAGCCCGCCTGCGCGGGCTAGACCCAATACCCGTCAAATAAGGACGACGAGCCATCATCAACGGGGCTAAGGTAAAGCGTGGAGCCTTTGTGCCTTTGTGCCTTTGTGTGCGCTTATTCGAAGGGTGTTGCGGCTAGACCTGGCGATACCGGATGATTTTCTCAAAAACCGTCGTGTTGGCGCGGGTGCGCCGTTCAGGGTCGCCGCACCGAGTGGCAGCCGCAGCGTGGCGGTTCCTGCCACATCATGCCCGTACCCCGACGCTTTTCTGGCATGGGTCCAGGCATGAACGGTCAGGCGGCAGCCCCCCCAGCCCCCCTGCTTGCGGGTTTAAGGGTGGACAGAAAAGGTGTTCGTTTTTGGCCACTTCGGCCAGGCGGGAACCAGGAGTGGTGACACCCATGCGGTGGTTCTGGCATGCTGGTATTGCCACACACCACATACGCAGGAGACCGACGCATGCACACTAGCATCCGCCATGTCACCCGAGCGGTCGACTCGTGGTTCCGTCGCAGCAGGGTCACCATGCCGCACTGCACCCGTCAACGGTTGGTGGTTCTCACGCTGCGCATCCGGCGCAGCGGCGCGCGCGTGCTGCGCCGGATGGCCAGCACCCAGGCGTCCCTGACGCCCCAGACG
>DAOTWI010000454.1:0-7117 GCA_034436075.1 Roseiflexus sp. | reverse complement strand
CGGCGGCAACCAAGTGGCAGGGCAACCACATCAGAGCCTGCGCACCGTCGCGTCAGCGTCCAATAGTGACGGTCGCCTTAACGGGGGTTTGGGCGGCAACCGGGGCAAGCGACAGCCCCAACAACCCTGGCGCAGGTGACCGTCACCGCGACGCGAGCGGCGGCAACCAGGTGGCAGGGCAACCACATCAGAGCCTGCGCACCGTCGCGTCAGCGTCCAATAGTGACGGTCATCTTAAACGAGAGGGAGGACACATGTCTGGCGGCCTTAAGTCGGGACTCATTTTTGCCATCGTCAGCATCGTTGCAGTGGTCGGTTTCTCCTTCATTCCGGCAATAGGCGTGTTCTGCTGCGGTCCAGTGGCATCGATGGCGTTGGGTGCGATTGCCGGGTATATCGGGGTGCGCTGGAGCGGTCCGACGGCGGGAGTAGGCAGCGGAACGCTGGCAGGCGGCATTTCCGGGATAGGTGCGTTGATCGGGTCGGTGATCTCCTGGATCGTTGCGTTCCTCATCCAGAATGACCCGGCATTGTTCGAAGAAGTGTTGCGACAGATCGAAGAACAGCAGCCATCATCCGGGTTAACCAGCGACGATATTCGCAACCTGATCGGCATCGTCGGTCCTATCATGGGATTTTGCGCCGGTCTGATCCATCTGCTCTTCGCTGCTCTGCTCGGCGCGTTTGGAGGATGGCTGGCAGTGCGCCAGCGACCGCAACCGCCGATGACGCCGCCAGCATATACGGTTGGCTGATCGTTAGATGCCGGCGCGCAGCGCCGCCTCGAAGATCGCCAGCCCTTCATCGACCTGCGCTTCGGTAAGAACCAGCGGCGGGCAGAGGCGGATCGTCGAAGCGCCGCACGTCAGGATCAGCAGACCGCGACGGAATGCTTCTTCCATCACGCATTGCGCCAGCGCCCGCGCCGGTTCGCGCGTTTCCCGGTCTTTAACGAATTCGATGCCGATCATCAGACCGCGTCCGCGAACATCGCCGATCACCTCGTAGCGTTGCTGGAGGTCGCGCAAGCCATGCATCAGGTGCGCGCCGACGCGCGCGGCATTGGCGGCGAGTTCCTGGTGCACCAGATCGAGCACTTCATTCGCTGCGGCGCATGCCAGTGCATTCCCGCCGAACGTGTTGCCGTGCGATCCGGGTTCCCACAGCGACGTGAACTCTTTCCGCGCCACAATCGCGCCAATCGGTACGCCGCCGCCCAACCCTTTGGCTGTCGCCAGAATATCGGGAATGCAGCCAGCAGGTTGCATCCGACCGCATGTCGCGCACGCGCCGGACGGATTGGGCAGACATTCCTGCTCGAACGCCCACATGGTTCCGGTGCGCCCCACGCCGCTCTGCACCTCGTCGAGGATCAGCAGGATGCCATACTGATCGCACAACCGGCGCAGCCCGCAGAGAAATCCTGGAGACGGAACCACATAGCCGCCTTCACCCTGAATTGGCTCGACCACGATCGCGGCGACATCGTGCGGCGGCGCAACCGTGCGGAAGAGCGTGTCTTCGATATACGACAGACACGCCTCTGTCACGGACGACGGATCAACGCCGAATGGCGGGCGATACGGATTGGCGTAGAAGGCGTGAAATGTGCCAGGAACCAGCGGAAAATAGCCGCGCCGTTGCACCGGTTTCGAAGCGGTCAGCGACAGCGCACCGTAGGATCGCCCATGGAATCCGCCAAAGAACGCAATCACGCCCTGGCGACCGGTCGCGTAGCGCGCCAGTTTGATCGCCGCCTCGATCGCTTCTGTACCGGAGTTTGCCAGAAACACCTGCCAGTCGTGCTCACGCGGCATCGTGGCGACCAGTTTCTCGCCCAGCGTCACCATCGGCTCGTTGTAAAAATCGGTCGCTGCCATGTGAATGAAGCGAGCCGCCTGATCTTGAATGGCGCGCACAATCCGCGGATGCGAGTGCCCGGCGGAGACCACGGCAATCCCGGCGTTAAAGTCCAGGTAACGGTTGCCATCAACATCCCACACCTCGCACCCCAAGCCGCGCTCCATCACAAACGGGTACACCCGACCCATACACGGCGCGAACACTTTCTGATCGCGGGCAACCAGGGCTGCAGCGCGCAGACCGGGGATATCGGCATTGATCGACAGGGACGTGTTCAACGACGAAAGCGCCATGTATCATCTCCTACGTGCCACTGACAGGGGCGTAGAATGCCCTCTGCATTATCGTATCATATCCTTAACCGTTCCCGTCATCCGAGAGTCGGCAGACGCAAAGGCGGGTCTGATAGAAAGATCAACCAGACATTGAACAATCTTGCCAGCGTTGACTATCTCGCGGTTGGCGCGGGCTTCGACAGGCTCAGCCCACGCCAACCGCTCCAAAGGTGCAGGCTTGTCCAGGTTTTATTTGATCTCGCTATGAGACCCGCTCTTCCGTGCGTCGCCTGGCTTGTGCGCCGTTATCCCTTCGCCACGTGCTCAAGGCGCAATTGAGCAAACACAATCCGGCCGGTCTGCGTCTGATAGACGCGCGTGACAATCGTATCCACTTCGCGCCCGATCAGGCGCCGCGCGTCCTCAACGACCACCATCGTGCCATCTTCCAGAAACGAAATCCCCTGCTCACGCTCACGACCAACGTCGCGGATCGTTACGCGCAGATCCTGGCCCGGCACGACAGGGGGGCGAACCGCGTCCGCCAGATGGTTCAGGCTCAACACTTTGACCCCCTGGAGTTCCGCCACGCGCCCAAGGTTATGATCGTTCGTAATAACCGGGCAGCGATACTGGCGCGCCAGAACGACGAGTTTCTCGTCCACGTCCATTGTTCCCGGAACGTCGATGTTCAGCACCTCGACCGCGCTATTCATCTGCTTCTGCATCATATTCAAAATCTCAAGCCCGCGACGCCCTTTCACCCGCCGCAGTTCATCGGCGGAGTCCGCCAGTGATTGCAATTCGTGCAATACGAAGTCGGGCACCAGCAATGTCCCATCGATGAAGCCAGTCTGCGCCACCGCAGCAATGCGCCCGTCGACAATCGCCGAGGTGTCGATCAGATACCGGCGCGGCGGCTGGATCGCATCGCCGACCTGTTGCGACCAGGAAAATGTGCCGCGCCGCGAGGCAAGGAGCAGGTCGGCAATATCTTTTTTGCGACTGGAGAAGAGGATCGCGCCAAGATACGCCAGCGCACCGGCGGCGACAATCGGACCGAACTGACCGAACGGCGGCGGCAGTTGCGCCAGCGGAATCGACAGGAGCACGGCAAAGATCAACCCAACCAGGGCGCCAAACACCAGCGCCGTCAATTCAGCAATCGACACGCTGCGCATATGGCGGATCAGATCGCGCACCGGCTCGACCGTCCAGCGATGGGTGGTCAGCAGACCCAACCCGGCGCCAGCCAGCGCCAGCAGTTGGGTCGCCAGCGCCTCAATCTCGGTTGGAGGTTCACCCGATAGCGCGATGCCAATGCGAAACCCTGCATACCCCAATGCGAACATCCCTATCAGGCGAACGACGAAATTAAGGCTGATTCTCATGAGTACAGGTGTCACGATCATGCAACGCAGTTTCAATTGCATCGGCGAGCGCACGCGCCGTGATGACGCCAAGACCGTCGATACGCGGCGGATGAGCGGTTTCCGGGCACAGCGCACAGGTAAAGCCCAGCCCCGACGCTTCAGCGAGACGTCGCTCCAACTGCCCGGCGCTGCGCAACTCCCCCGCTAATCCAACCTCGCCGACCATGGCGAGATCCTGGCGCACCCGCATATTGCGGAATGATGACGCAATTGCGACTGCGATTGCCAGATCGACTGCCGGTTCATCGATGCGCAGACCGCCAACAATGTTAACATAGACATCCTGATTGAACAATGGCAATCCGACCCGTTTGGTCAGCACCGCAACCAGCATCAACAACCGGTTCATATCGAAGCCGTTCGCGGTGCGGCGCGGTTGTGCACTGGCGCTGCTAGCCGTCAACGCCTGCACCTCCACCAGGATCGGGCGTGTTCCCTCCATGGTCACCGCCACCGCTGACCCTGGCGCATTGGTGGTACGCTCTGAGAGAAACGCCTGTGATGGATTCGGCACTTCACGCAATCCCTGAGCGGTCATCTCAAAGACGCCAACTTCATCGGTCGAGCCGAAACGATTCTTGACGCCGCGCAGCAGGCGGTACTGGTGGAAGCGATCCCCTTCCAGGTACAGCACCACATCGACGATATGTTCGAGCACGCGCGGTCCCGCAATCGCCCCTTCTTTCGTCACATGACCGACCAGGAACATCGGAATGGCGTGCTCCTTGGCGAGACGCAGCAACCGCAGCGCCCCTTCGCGCACCTGGCTGACGCTTCCCGCAGCCGAACTCAACTCTTCCAGATAGACCGTCTGGATCGAGTCGACGATGACCAGTTGCGGTTTGAGCGCCGTAATCTGCTCGAGAATAGCATTCAGATTGGTCTCGGAATAGACGAGCAGGCGCTCCGGTTCAAGCCCCATGCGCGCAGCACGCAGTTTGATCTGCTGGATGGACTCCTCTGCGGAAACATACAGCGCCGAACCGACATGTTCTGCGAAATGCGCGGCGGCTTGCAGCAGCAGACTGCTCTTGCCGATCCCGGGTTCGCCGCCGATCAGCACCACGCTGCCGGGCACCACCCCCCCGCCGAGCACTCCGACAAACTCGCTTCCCAGCACCGGCAGGCGCGTAAAGCCGCCGATCGCAACGTCGCGCAACCCTACCGGGCGGCTCTGCGAACCCGGAGTGATGCTGCGACTGCGGGAGGCGGAGTCGCGCCGTTCCGTCTGCTCGACCAGGCTATCCCATGTGCCGCAATCCGGGCAACGGCCCATCCAGCGCGACTGCTGCGCGCCGCACTGCTGGCAGACAAACACCGTGCGCACTTTCGTCACTGGTATGCTCCTTCGTGCGAACACGCACCTGAGACGCTCATCTGTTCCATTATATCACGGGGTTTGTGCGACCTGCCAATAAAAGCGCCGAGCCGAAGCAGTCACTCCAAACTGCTTCGGCTCCGGGGATTGAAAAGACTGCCAGCCATTCGGAATCAACCAGATACTTCGACTGTCTCCGGTTCTACGGTTTGCATCTCCTCCACTTCACGCGCCGGGCGCAGGCGGAGATACTGTTCGCCGTTGTCCAGCGTCGCCACATCGACCAGCACTTTATCGCCGGAGCGGAAACGACCCTCCAGCACCCCTTCCGAGAGCGGGTCTTCGATCAGGTTCGTGATAATACGGCGCAACGGGCGCGCCCCATACGCCGGATCATAGCCGCGCTTCGCCAGCAGATCGCAGGCGCCGTCGGTAATCTCGAGCGTCAGGTTGTGCTCCTTGAGCTGCTCCTGCACCCGCTTGAGCATCAACCGCGTGATCTGCCGGATCTCTTCGTTGGTCAGCGCGTGGAAGATGATCGTCGCGTCGATACGGTTGAGGAACTCCGGGCGGAACAACTGCTTGAGCGCGTCGTCCACCTTCTTGCGAATATCCTCGTTGTCGAGTTCGCTGCCGGCGCTGTACCCGGAGAACCCGATGCGCGACGCCCGCCGGATATGCTCGGTGCCGACGTTCGAGGTCATGATGATGATTGTATTGCGGAAATCGACCCGTCGCCCCTTGCCATCCGTCAGTTGACCATCCTCCAGCACCTGGAGCAGCAGGTTGAACGCATCGGGGTGCGCCTTCTCAATTTCATCGAAGAGCACCACCGAATAGGGCTTGCGCCGCACCGCGTCGGTCAACTGCCCGCCTTCGCCATACCCCACGTATCCTGGAGGCGAACCGACCAGGCGCGAGGTGGTGTGGCGCTCCTGGAACTCAGACATGTCGATCTTGATCAGATGCTCCTCGGAGCCGAACATGAACTCGGCGAGCGCCTTTGCCAGTTCGGTCTTGCCGACGCCGGTGGGACCGCAGAAGATGAACGAGCCAATTGGTCGCTTCGGGTCCTTCAGCCCGGCGCGCGCGCGGCGCACGGCTTTAGCGATGGTCACAATCGCCTCGTGCTGCCCGACGATGCGGCTGTGCAGATACTCCTCCATCTGGAGCAGGCGCGTCGTTTCGTCACCTTTCAGGCGCTTGACCGGAATGCCAGTCCACATCCCGACAACTTCGGCGATGTCCTCTTCGGTGACGTATGGGCGCTCCATCAGATGGGCATCGCTGCCAATGCCAAGTTCGGCTTCAATCTTCTGGATGCGCGCCATCATGCGCTCTTCACGCTCGCGGAGATCGGCGGCAAGATCGAACTGCTCATCTTCGATTGCCGCTTCGCGCTCTTTCCGGATCGCCTCCAGACCGCGCAGCGCATCACGCAACGAGGGCGGGGTCGCCGAGCGCGTCATGCGAACGCGCGCTGCGGCTTCATCAATCAGGTCAATCGCCTTATCCGGCAGGAAGCGGTCGGGCACGTAGCGCGCCGAGAGGTGCGCCGCCGCCTTGATCGCATCATCAGAGATCTGCAACTGATGGAAATCCTCGTAGCGGCTCTTGATGCCACGCAGAATCTCAACCGTCTCCTCCTCCGTCGGCTGTTCGACCATGACCGGCTGGAAGCGCCGTTCGAGGGCCGCATCGCGTTCGATATACTTGCGATACTCATCGAGCGTGGTGGCGCCGATGGTCTGCAACTCGCCGCGCGAGAGCGCCGGCTTCAGAATGTTGGCGGCGTCGAGCGTGCCTTCAGCGCCGCCAGCGCCAATAATGGTATGGAACTCGTCGATGAACAGGATGCAGCGGGTTTCTTTGATTTCATCGACGACCCGCTTCAGACGCTCCTCAAACTGGCCCCGGTATTTGGTGCCAGCGACGAGTGCGCCCATGTCGAGCGTCACCACCCGCTTGCCCTTGATGCTGTCCGGCACCTCGCCCGCGACGATCCGCTGCGCCAACCCCTCGACGATCGCCGTTTTGCCGACGCCCGGCTCGCCAATCAGCGCCGGGTTGTTTTTCGTGCGGCGGCTGAGAATCTGAATTACACGTTCGATTTCATGCTGGCGACCAATGACCGGATCGAGGCGTCCAGCTTCCGCCATTTCCGTCAGGTCGGTGCCGAGCGCATCGAGGTACGGCGTCTTGCTCTGGCGCTGCGACGACTGCGAGGC
>DAOTWI010000453.1:0-13994 GCA_034436075.1 Roseiflexus sp. | reverse complement strand
AGATAGAACACAAAGCAGAGCGCCCAGGCGGTGACGCAGATCCAGGTAATCGCGGTTTGCAGGTTGTACATATCCGCAATAATGCCCGCCAGGAGCGGCGCCAGCGCCGCGCCGCTGTTCTCGATAAAATACTCGACCGCCTGAGCCGTGCTGCGCACCTCCGGCACCGTCACATCATACACGGTTGCGATGACGTTGGGGGAGGAAAGCGGCATGAAGAGCGCCGTCAGGCACATGAGCACAAAGAATGTCGTGCGCGCCTCGACTGGCGTTTGCATCGCCAGGTACAGGAAGATCGCTCCCATCAGCACACCGACGCTCGAAACGATGATCCGCCCGCGCGTTGTGCGCTTGAACGCCCAGTCCCCCAGCACGCCGCCGATGAAACTGCCGCTCGCCAGAATCAGGATAACCGGCGCAACCGTCAGCAGAATGCTGCTTTCGTCGTAGCCGCGCTCACGCGCCAGGTACGTGAAGAACCAGTAGGTGATCACATTCCACGGGAAGACGCCGGCAAACCCCTGAAGAAAAACGAACCACATCGTGCGTTTTCCCAGAACGGCGCGCATCTCCGCCCACGAGAAGCGAAACTTCGCCATCTCGGTCATCCCCTCAAATTCCGGTTCCGCTTTGCCGCGCGGCATCTCGCGGACGCCAAACAGGATGACGAGCGCGACGACAATCCCCAACCCGCCCGTCAGGAAGAAAATGTTGCGCCAGCCGATCTGCGGCGCCAGCATCAGCGCCAGCACCATGCCGATCAGATAGCCGATTGGCTGCGCCAGTTGCAGCAACCCATACACCTTGCCGCGCAGATTGGGACCGAAATAATCGGCGACGAGCGCATACATGCCGGGGTAGGACGAGTCATCGACGCCGGTTGAGGCGCGCGCCGCCAGGAACGCCGGGTAGGTGCGCGCCACGGCGCTCAGCCAGGTCGTCGCGCCCCAGATGAACGATGCCAGCGCCAGCAGCCGCGCGCGGGCAAATCGGTCATATAGGTAGCCCCAGATCGGGTAGAGCACGGAAGCCACCACCAGCGCGCCAGTCGTCACCGCACCCATCTGGGTCATCGTAATGCCGAATTCATCCATGATCGAGGGGGTGAGCGGCCCGATCAGCAGCTTGTCTGACTGGTGCAGCAGCATGAAGCAAAAAAACACGGCGATCACGAACCAGCGGTAGCCTGGGCGGGGAGTATGCGTCATGGCAGCCTCAAGATCATCAGAAGGGCGACACGTGCATAGAGCCATTATAGCAGGTAAGGCTGGCGCAGATGACCGTCACCAAAACCTCACCCCTTGATGACGGTCACATGCCCGCCCGCAGCCGTGCCGCCGCCTGGGCTCGGATGCAGCGTGTGGCACAGGTGACCGTCACATGCACCCCAGCCTGCGTGCCTGCGCCAACCAGCGCATGCGCGGCGCAAATGATCGTCACCAAAACCTCACCCCTTGGTGACGGCCACATGCCCGCCCGCCTGCAGTCATGCCGCCGCCCAGGTCGGCTGCAGCGCGTTGCACGTGTGCGCAGGTGACCGTCACCTGCGCCAACCATGCCCGCCCGCCTGCAGTCATGCCGCCGCCCAGGTCGGCTGCAGCGCGTTGCGCGTGCGTGGCGCAGGGAATGAGCCGGTGCTCAATGCCTTGATAGCCAGGTCGAACCCCAATACCCTTCGAATAAGGAAGACGAGCCATCATTAACGGAGCTTGTAGGAAGATCAACCAAAACCTGAACGATCGAACCTGCACTTGTGGCGCGGTTGGCGTTGGCTTCGACAGGCTCAGCCAACACCAACCGTGCGATGATCAACATGCGCAAGATTGCTCAATGTCTGATTGACGCTCTATGAGGTGCGGAGTCTTTGCGCCTTTGTGTGCGCTGACTCAAAGGATTATGGGTTTAGCCCGCGCAGGCGGGCTTCGCATCCCGTAGCCCGCGACTTCAGTCGCCGGGCTACAAGGCGCAGAGCAGAATAATTATTCAAACTCCATCAGCCGCCGGGCGGGGGGCGCAGGGGGCACGAAAGAAGGGCGGGGCGAGGGCTGCAAGACTCATCCCGACGCCTCGACAAGCCCTGGAGTTGTCCTCGCCCCACCCATTGGCGACAGTCACACCCGCTCTCGCCGATGGCGCTGCCGTCGCCAGAATCTGCGGCGGCATTCTGCCATCTCGCCCATCGTATGTGACTGTCACCTTCGTTTCAATGCCCATCGTGCTCGGCTTTCACCTCGCTGAGCGTCGCCAGTTCCTTGTAGTGCTGCCAGCGTGCGCGCACCGACGCCTCCGCCTTATGCAACAGCTCCTCTGCGCGATGCGGGTCGCTCTGCACCAGCATGCGGTAGCGCGTCTCGTTGTAGACGAACTTCTCGAGCGGCAGCGTCGGGTCTTTCGAGTCGATGATCAACGGATTCTTCCCTTCGGCTGCCAGCATCGGGTTATAGCGGTACAGGGGCCAGTAGCCGGTCTGAACCGCCAGTTTTTGCTGCTCGAGACCTTTGCGCATGTCGATGCCGTGGGCGATGCAGTGCGAGTATGCAATAATCAGCGAGGGTCCGTCATACGCCTCCGCCTCCATGAAGGCGCGCAGCGTCTGCACATCGTCGGCGCCCATCGCCACCCGCGCCACGTAGATGTTGCCATACGCCATCGCAATCAGACCGAGATCCTTCTTCGGCGCTGCCTTACCTTTGGCGGCAAACTTGGCGACAGCGCCGATCGGCGTTGCTTTCGACGCCTGCCCGCCGGTGTTCGAGTACACCTCAGTGTCGAGCACCAGCACATTGACGTTGTACCCCGACGCCAGCACGTGGTCGAGCCCGCCATAGCCGATGTCGTATGCCCAGCCGTCGCCGCCGACGATCCAGACGCTCTTCTTCACCAGCACATCCGCCAGGCTGAGGAGTTCGTGCTCGCGCTCGACAACATCCGGGAACTGGCTGCGATCCAGCGTATGCAAACGCTGCTTGAGCAACTCGACGCGCTCGCGCTGCGCGGCGATCCCCGCCTCGGTGCTCTGGTCGGCGTTCAACAGCGCATCCACCAGGTCCTGCCCCACCACCGGCGTAAACAGCGGCAGCAGTTCCCGCACATGCTCGATCTGCTGGTCGAGCGCCAACCGCATGCCTAAACCGAACTCGGCATTGTCCTCGAAGAGCGAGTTGCTCCATGTGGGACCGCGCCCGTCGGCGTTCTTCGTGTACGGCGTCGTCGGCAGGTTGCCACCGTAGATCGACGAACAACCGGTTGCATTGGCAATCAACGTCCGATCCCCAAACAGTTGGGTCAGCAGTTTGATGTACGGCGTCTCGCCGCACCCGGCGCAGGCGCCGGAGAACTCAAACAGCGGCAGGAGCAACTGCGAGTTCTTGATCGTTCCTGGATGCATGGCGGTGCGTGGAACATCCGGGATGGTCAGGAAGAAGTCCCAGTTGCGCACTTCGCGCTCACGCACATCGACCAGCGGCTTCATGTTGATCGCCTTGCGCCCGACCTGCCGCTTGTCCTTCGCCGGGCAAACCTCGACGCACAAACCGCAGCCGGTGCAGTCTTCCGGCGAAATCGCCAGCGTGTACTTCTGACCAGGGAACTCCTTAAAGCGCGCCTCACTGCTGAGGAATGTTTCCGGCGCACCCTCGAGCAGCGCCGGTTCGTACACCTTCGTGCGAATGACGGCATGCGGACAGACATATGCACATTTGCCACATTGAATGCAGATATCCGGCTCCCAGACCGGCACTTCCAGCGCAATCGCGCGCTTCTCCCAGGCTGCCGTGCCGGTGGGGAAGGTTCCATCGACCGGCAGTTTGCTCACCGGCAACGAGTCGCCTTCATAGGCGATCATCGGACTAAGCACATCCTTGACGAAGTCGGGCGCATTGTCGGGCGCCGGCGGCCGGCGCGTCTTCGGAGAGCGGAACCCGGCGAACTTCTCGACATCGACCTCGTACAGGCGCGCCAGAGCAGCATCGACGGCGCGATAGTTCTGCTGCACCACTGCTTCGCCGCGCTTGCCATACGTCTTCTTGATGCTGCGCTTGATCTCGGCAATCGCATCCTCGCGCGGCAGGACGCCTGAAATTGCAAAGAACGCCGTCTGCATCACGGTATTGACGCGGCGCCCCATGCCGCTCTCTTTCGCCACCCGGTCGCCGTCGATCACATAAAACTTCAGTTGCTTGCGCACAATATCGTCCTGCACTTCGCGCGGCAGGTGATACCAGACCTCATCCGGTCCATACATGCTGTTGAGCAGGAAAACCGCGCCCGGCTCCGCCGCCTTGAGCACATTGATGCGCTCCAGGAACGAGAACTGATGGCATGCCACGAAGTTCGCCCGATCAATCAGATAGGGCGCGTGAATGGGGTCAGGACCGAAGCGCAGGTGCGAGACGGTCATCGACCCGGATTTCTTCGAGTCGTAGACGAAGTAGCCCTGCGCGTAGTTGTTGGTTTCTTCGCCGATGATCTTGATCGAGTTCTTGTTGGCGCCGACCGTGCCGTCTGCGCCGAGACCGTAGAACAGGCAGCGCACCGTGCGCGGCGACTCAATCGAGAATGCCGGATCATAGTCCAGGCTGGTATGGCTGACATCGTCGATAATGCCCACTGTGAAATGGTTCTTCGGGCGATCCTTGGCCAGTTCGTCGAAGACGGCCTTCACCATTGCGGGAGTGAACTCCTTCGACGACAGACCGTACCGGCCGCCGATCACCGGCAGGCGGCGTCCGCTCTCCGCCATTGCCGCCACCACATCGAGATACAGCGGCTCGCCGCTGCTCCCCGCCTCCTTCGTGCGGTCGAGCACCGCAATGCGCTCCACGGTCGCTGGCAATGCCGCCACAAAATGCGCCACCGAGAACGGGCGATAGAGGCGCACCGTCACCACGCCGACCTTCTCGCCGCGCTCCGCCAGGAACTGCGCCGTCTCACGCGCCGTTTCCGCCCCAGACCCCATGATCACAAGCACGCGCTCGGCGTCCGGCGCGCCGGTGTAATCGAACAAATGATAAGCGCGCCCGGTCAACTGCGCGAACTTATCCATCGTCTCCTGAACAATGCCCGGCGTGGCGGCGTAGAAGGGATTGACCGTCTCACGCGCCTGGAAGTAGACATCGGGGTTCTGCGCCGTACCCCGGATCACCGGACGATCAGGGCTGAGCGCACGTAGACGGTGGGCCTCGATCAGCGACGGATCGATCATCGCGTGCAGGTCGTCATCGGTCAGTTGCTCAATCTTGTTGATCTCGTGCGAGGTGCGGAAGCCATCGAAAAAGTGAATGAACGGCACCCGCGCCTTCAGCGTCGCGGCGTGCGCCACCAGCGCCAGGTCGTGCGCCTCCTGCACCGAGGACGACGCCAGCAGCGCCCAACCGGTCTGCCGCACTGCCATCACATCCTGATGATCGCCGAAAATCGACAGCGCATGCGCCGCAATCGAGCGCGCCGCAATATGAAAGACCGCTGGCGTCAGTTCACCGGCGATCTTGTACATGTTCGGAATCATCAATAGCAATCCCTGCGACGCGGTGAAGGTCGTTGTGAGGGCGCCACGCTGCAACGCCCCGTGGCATGCGCCAGCCGCGCCGCCTTCCGACTGCATCTCGATGACCAGCGGCGTCGTGCCCCACAGATTGGGCTTTCCGGCGGCCGCCCACGCATCCGCCAGTTCACCCATCGGCGTCGAGGGCGTGATGGGATAGATCGCAATAACTTCGCTCAAGCGGTACGCAATGCTGGCAGCAGCCTCATTGCCCTCCAGCGTGACCCAACTCCGTTTCATGGTGACCTCCTCGCAAGCCAGAGCGTGCAACAAAGAGGCGGTCTGGCGGATGCTGTCACGTCAGCCGACTCTGGCAAGAGATATGGCAGAAGGGAACACAGTGTTGTGTAGCACGCTTGACAGTATACGCCGCACAGGAAAGCCAGGCAGTGAAGAACACGCAACGGAGAGTGACGCTTCCTTGCCATAGTTCGTGGGAGTTGGCACGGAAAATACAACAGGAAACACCTGTTCGTTGCGGAACATTTACCGTGTGTAGCGACGTTCCGCCCCATCCGTTAGGGCAGGGCGTGTTACGATGGAAACAGTTCAGGAGATAAGCGTTCGGAATATACGCTTATACCGCATTTGGGGGAATGCGCGAGTCACTCCTGGCTCTGGGTGAGTCCTTCGTGTCTCCGCAATCAACGTCACTGAGGCGGAACGGGCGCAATCGATGTCCGCCTATTGAGAGTCAAGGCGGCGTTGCCTTGGAGCAATTCTCACAATGAGGTGAGCAATGGAGCGCTATGAACAAGGGCTCATTTCCCCTGGACAGATCGATTCGCTGTTGAAACTCCGACTCGTTCTGCTGTTCGCCGAATATCCCTGGCTGCGCATGAGCGCAACCAGCGCGCAGCAACGCCTGCGCGAAAGCCCCTGGGCGATTGCCGAGGCGCTCGATGAACTGGCACATGCC
This sequence comes from Roseiflexus sp., assembly GCA_034436075.1. Taxonomy (GTDB): domain Bacteria; phylum Chloroflexota; class Chloroflexia; order Chloroflexales; family Roseiflexaceae; genus Roseiflexus. The sequence goes on along the minus strand of DAOTWI010000453.1, from coordinate 7,533 downwards.
GGTTTGCTGAGCAAAACAGACTGTTGCTGCCAGCCGATGTACCGGCTGACCGCGATGCCGGATTATCGTCTGCGCCTCGAACGGCTCGCCCGCAGTTTCGACGACCCGCAGCGCCGTGACGAACTGTACGACCTGGTGCGCATCGCCAGCGAAGAGCGCCGCTACCGCGAAATCGTTACACCCCGCGCTGGCATGCTCGCCGCACCAGAGTTCGACACATTCGTGATCTGATGGTTTACCAGACAGCCATCACACGCGTCGGTCCCCCAGAACCCGCTGCAATCTTCGGCGCGCCGACAAAGAGCGTCGCGCCGCTCGGCGGGATCGCTTCCAGATTCGCCAGGTTCTCCAACCCCCACCGGTTGGTCGGCAGCAGCGTGTAGTGAACCGCAAACGTCGTTGACGGACCATGATCGAGGCTCAGCGTATCCACGCCGATGCCAGAGATGCGCCGTTCGGTCAGCAGAAAGTCGATCGCTTCCTTGCCAAAGCCAGGGAAGTGCATGACGCCGCTGCTATCGGTATTGCGAAACGCCTCAACTGAACCGGCTCGCGCGCCCCAGCCGCTTGCCATGAGCACGGCGGCGTTGTCAGGAATCCGCCCGTAGCGCCGTTCCCAGGCGCGAATGTCGTCCGGCGTCACCACTGCGTCAGGATCGCGGCGCACTTTGTCGGTGATGTTGATCACCACTGCAGGAACGACCAGGTTCTCCACTGGCAACTGATCGACGAACAACCCGTTCGGCGCAAAATGCACCGGCGCGTCCATGTGCGTCCCTGAATGCTCCCAGTAGGTCAGGATGCTCCCGTAGTAGCCATCCTTGTCGTGCGAGACCGCCGGCTGAATGCGGAACGGCGCCGCTCCGGGAAAGAGCGGAAACTGCGTTCCAAGCACATGGGTCAGGTCAAGCACATTGCGAAACGTGGTGCGGCGCACGGTTGCCGCCTGCGCCGACCCGACCGGCAGTGCAGCGGCGACGGCGGCGCCAAGACCGAATTTGAGCAGGTTGCGGCGGCTGATTTCAGGAGACCGCATGCTGGCGAGCGTTTCCGGGGGACACATCTTCAACCTCCTGGTCGTCCAACTGACCCGAATCTGGGAGCGCCTTCGTCTGCTAGATACCCCAACGAGACCCGCGGGCGCAACCCGGAGTCGTATGGCGCATCCTTGTGGCGGAAGGCGCAAAGAATAGTGCGATGGAGTGTAGTATAATCGCACGAGAGGAAGCCGTCAATCCGCAGGGTGCGCCTGTGCTCGCTGAACAAGATCGCCGGTATCTGCTGGCGGCAGGCATGGCGGCAAGCATGCTTCTCTGCCTGATCATTGCAGCGGCGGTGCAGCATTTCCGCTCGCCAGCGATACGCACCCACAAAGACGCCATAGCCGCCACGCTGCGCCAGCATGGCGTTCCCTACCGGGAGATCACGTTCTCACAAACGTGGGAGGAAAGCGTCAACCTGCGGGTGTTCAACGCCGCTGTGCAGGTGCGCCTGGCGGACGGGCGCACGCTTCACGGGTGGATCGGGTGCGAGCAGGGCGACCGGGTGTGCTTTCTGGTGCTGCGCGGCGCCGGCATCAACGGCGCGCGCCTGCCCGACATCACGGCGCGCCCTCGTCCAGCATGGCAACGCTGGGTCGATCAGGTCATCGCCTGGTTCAGCGAGCAGTGGACGAGCCGCGACTATTTCTCGAAAATGGCAGCCACGGGCAACTGCCATCACAATCACTATGGATGATTCCCGGCGCGGCACTCAAACACGAAACGACCGGTCATCTCCGCTTGCGGCGCACGCGCTATCAACCGCAACCGGCGGATCGTGATCGGCGCACCGTCGTGATTGTGGCTGGCAATCCGATCCACCAGCGCCGCAAAAGCATCGGCGTCGTAGTGCAACACCACAGCGCCGTGCGCGCCGCGCCACACCACGACGCCTGGCGCAATCTCCGGTTCATGCAGGCTGATGAAGCGCTCCTCGAACGATCCCGGCGCGGCGCTGCATCGCACGCGGTCTTCCAGGATCAGGCGCCCCTGACCGGCAACCGTGTCACAATGCCAGTTGAACGTGCGCCGTAATTCGTGGAGCAGCGGCACACCGTATGCGCCGGTGAGATCGACCTCAAACTCCACACCGTCAGCGGTTGGTTCACAGCGCACCACACGTGCGGCATGCTCAGCGCCCGGCAACTGCGGTTGACCGTCGATCAACGGAACCGAATGTCCCTCGGAACTGTTGTGAATATGTTCATATCGTTCAGGACCAAAATACTGCCGGGTATACACCCCCGCCCCCAGATCCGCCAGCAGACTTTCGCCATCAATATGGAGAATGAAATGCCCCAGGTCATTCTGATTGTGCGGCTCGCCATTATGCCCGGCGCGCGCCGAGAAAGCCAGCAGCGCCCCCTGCGCTATGCGCCGGTCGATGACCCAGCCCAGATGATCGAGGAAAACCGTGCCCGTCGGCGTCGGACGACCCAGGATCGCTGGATCGGTCCAGATCAGGTCGCGGGTGATGTGCGCCCAACGGTAACAGGCGTCGGCATCGAATGCAGGAATGCCGTGCAACAGCGGCAGATCGGGATTCACGCGCAACGCCAGCCGTGACAGCAATCCAGGGCGCAAGCGCAGGTGCGCACTGCCGTCGGAGTAGTTGACGAAAGCATCATTGCCTAAACTGACTGCCGCAGGGAAAGAGGCGATCCGCCGGATGCGTTCGCCAGCGAACAGATCGATCTGACCGGCGGTGCACTCGTACAGCATATCGGCGAAATAGACGTAATACCCGAAGCCATACTGCCAGTATCCCACGCCCTCGGCGCATCCGCCGTCATCGCCGAACCCTTCGAGAAAACATTCCATCGCCCGCACGCAACGATCAATCATGCCTGCCAGACGCTCCCGATCCTGCTCCAGCAGCAGCGCAGCCATACCGCACGCACCCGCACAGACCGCCGCCCAGTTCATTGGCGCCGATTCCCACCAGAAATGGACAGGATCGTGAAACAGCGGGCGAAAGATGCGGCGCTCGATCTCGCTGCGAATCCGGTAGCGCAGCCAGGGATCGAGCCGCTCGCCAAGCAGCGCCAGCGTTTCGGCAAGCGCGTGCGCCGTTTCTGACGCAAACAGATCGATCGCCTGATCGGGCGGTATGCGACCCGCGCCGGGCTCGCCGCTCATCCGACCAAGGTGCGCCGGCAGACACCAGGCATACTCATTGCAGATCGACCAGATGGTCTCGTTGAGCGCGGGCAGGTGCGCATCCTCTTCGTCGATGACCGCAGCGAGCGCCAGCGCCGCCAGACGTGCGCGGCGCGCGAAATAGGGGCGTTCATATTCACGCCGCGTCCCTGTCAATGCAAAACGCCGAAAGGCGTCGAACGACAGTTCGGGCGTCGGTTCGACCTGCGCGCGTGATGCTGCCGCGCGCAGGTCATTCAGGTATGTTTGCACATGGGGCGCTGTGCGCAGCGCCGCAAGGCGCTCCGGCGTGAATGCCTGCGCATACGGATAACCCGGCAGGCGTTCTCCTCCTTGAAGAATGGCATCACGAATGTGGCGAAATGAAGGGGTCATGGCGCCCATCACCCATACCTCGCTATCAACGCTTCCTGCGGGCTGCGCACGGTGGCGATGTCGCTCACCTGGATGTTCTGCTGCGTGAGCGTCAGCGCGACATCCGCTGAGATGCCGCTCAGCGTCACCCGGCAGCCGAGGAGCCGGAGCGCCTGCGCCGCCTGGATCAGCGCCTGAGCGACCGCCGTATCCACGGTCGAGACGCCGGAGATGTCGATAATCACATGATGCGCGCGGTGGTCGCGCGCTGCTTCGAGCAGACGCGCAGTAAGCAGCGCCGAACGGCGGCTGTCGAGATTGCCGACAATCGGCGCGAACAGGAGGCCATCGGCGAGAGTAATCGCCGGGATTTCGAGAATGGCGACCAGATCGAGCAAGCGGCGCTGTTCTTCGAGTTGCGCCTGCTGCGCAGCGTTGGCGGCTTCCAGCGCGCGCGCCTGCTCCTCCGCCTGTGCCTGCGCCGCTTCTGCGCGTTTACGCGCCTCTTCCGCCTGCCGCGCTGTGGTGTCGAGCACGGCGCGCGCCAGGAGCAGAACCCCAACGATAATGGCATACACGATGGGATGGAAGATGTTGAGCGTCTGCCCTGCCGCAAGCACACGACCAATGTAGATGGCAACTGTCAGAGAGGCGCTGACCATCACCCATGCCGGGTTGGTCAACGCCAGCGCCAGTGCTGTCGGGATGAGCAACGAGAGCGGGAGACCAACGCCGTCGCTGAACGGGACGATCTCAGTGACAAACGCAGAAATGAACACCCCAGTGATGACCAGTACATTTGGTACGTACCGCCATCCGCGAAGATATGCCGCTAACAGCGCGGCGTCCGTGATAGCCGCCGCCCCGACGACCGCGGCAATGACCCAGTTCTGGTTCAGCAAGAGCGCGCCACATAACACAATGCTTCCGCCAATCAATATCCCCAGGACCAGAATAACGGCTTTTCGCTGCGTGATTATCATGAATTGTCGCTCCTCTTCTCAAGAAAAGTGCATGTGCAACAACGAGCAGGCAGATCATCGCTGCACCAGCGGCAGCATCACGCGCGCTCCCGCAGTGACGCGCAGCGCCGTCAGCGGATCGCCGAGCAGCGCATAAGTGAAGATTGTCTCCTGACAGCACGCACTGCCAGTAAACAATTCCCGAAAGCCAGCACTGGTCAGCGCACCGAGCGGCACGGCGCGTTCAACCCCCACTTCCGGCGCTGGCGACCAGAAGGCGCGAAAGAATCCCCGTTGCAGTTTGTCGTGCCCATACGACACGCCAAGTCCTGTCGGACCCCAGACCGCTACAGCGCCGCCCTTCTCGTGCAACAGCAGCGCCTCGTCGATTGTCATGCCCACGTATGAGGGCCACTGAAAGGCGCTGCTCAGGCAGGTGAGCGCCAGCACGACCGGCAGTCGCTCGCCATTCGCCAGCGCCGCCACATCGTTCCGATGCAGCAGCCAGTTTTCTGGCGCGCTCAACTCGGTCACCGCCCATTGTTGCTGGTGCGCATGCCCGATGTAGGCAACAACCGCCGCACCCTCGTTGAACTGCGCCAGCGTTGCTGCCCGCGCCGCCGCTGCGGCTGGAGTCTGCCCGGAACCGCTGCCGAAAAAGACCCGGCTGATCTGGACGCCTTGCGGTTGAAACGCAATGCTTGCCTCTGCCTGCGCAGCAAAATCGCCGCCAGCGTCCGCATCATCCGCGAGGTAGATCATCCGGCTGCGCCACGCGCCGCCAGATGCCGCCGTTTCATACCGGATGATTTTAGCGACCAGCATCTGTAACTCAGCGGCGCTTTTCACCGGCAACCGCCCCAACCAGACATCCGGCAAGCGGTCATCGGTTGGTTGAGCGCCGTCGAGTTGCGCATAGCATGTTTCACATGCGGTTTCGCCCAACCATGGATCGACCATCGCAAGGTACGGCGGGATCAGATTGACATTCTTCGCACCGCGATCCGTATAGTCAAACGGGTCGGAACTGCCGTCGCCGACCAGCGTCACCGCCTGGGGGCGCGCAAATTGCAGGAAGGCGCGGATGGCGTCGGGATCGACCTGACCGTAACTCCAGCCATCGTAGATATGCTGCGCATCGACCACCGCCACCCGATACCCCTGCGCGCGCCGCAGATCGACGAGCGGCGTCAGCGCCGCATGCAACATCGAGGGAGCAATGTACAACACACCACCCGTCGGCAACGATGGAGGCGCAAACGACTCGACAGCTGGCGTGAACACCGTGCCAGCGCCAGTCAGCAGATACAACCGTCCCGGAACACTATCCTCAAACGCGGAACCGGCAGACAGCTGCAATCGCACCGGCGCTATCGGATCGGTGATGTCGTAGAGATCGAACCCGGACGGCGCGCCAGCCAACCGGTAGGCGCGCTGGACTGGAGCGCCCTGAAAGACGGCGCCTTTTCCACCAAACTGCAACTGCACCGGTCGTCGCCATTCGACGCCATCCACGGCAACCTGCACATACCCGGCGACTGCGGTCAGCGTCAGGCGCGCCTGAGTCGCAGCAGCCGGACTGCCCGCCACACTGAGCGTCTGTGTCGTGTCACCGTTGCCATTCCACTCCACCGGCGATCCGCTGATCGATTCGACGGATGCGGTTAGACGCCGCGCGCCGCCGGATTGCGCGTGAACGTTGACCGTCAGGGTCACTGTTCCGGTTGCTGCCGGAAGGGTTGTGGTCAATGGAATGGTCATGATCGCCTGGTCGTCCGCCGGTTGCCCCGCCTCGGCGCGCAGCAATTTTGCGAACCAGTGATCGCCATCGCTGCCGGGGCGCCGCGAGTCGTAGTAGGTCGTTCCGCGCACGACACCCCGCTCTAGAGCAGTAGACGGCGCTTCGCCCGACGGTATGCCAGTGGAGCTCGATGCAATGCGCAACCGCGTGCCATCTTCAAGCGTGATCCAGTACGTATCACTACGGTTCCAGCGATCGCCCGGCGGCGGCGCGTAGAAGCGCAGTTCGTCGCCAGGATCGCCCCAGGCGCCGTTGCCGCTCGCGTCGCGCAGTTCGAGCGGGACTTCCATCCCGGCGCGACTGAGCCTGATACGCTCTGGGGCGCTGACCATTGCCAGGGGCAAAGCACTGACGGGGATGACCTGCATCCCCGCGCGATCGACCCGCACTCGCAGCGCCGGAATGGGCGGAAAGGCGGGCGGACGACCAGAGGCAGGCGCTGCCGCTGCCGGGGATGATAAGGCAGGGGCTGAAGACTCGTGCAGCGGAGCGGCGCCCTCGACCAGCACTTCGAGTGAGCGCACCACACGCGCCTGCCCATTGCGCAGATAGACCGGGCTGAGCGCCAGCACAGCCAGCCGCTCGCCGCGCTGGCGCGCTTCACGCAGCACGAATGCCGGCGCAGCGGGCAGGTCGCCGGATTCGCCCGCCCATAGCGCGTCATCAAGCGCCAGCAGCCGAGGTTCGACACCAGCATCGCCAATCACGCGCAACGCAACCAGGACTGGTTCAACCGGCAGCGACGGATCAGGCGCGGCTGGCTGCCAGATGATCCGGGTTCCATTGCCGGTTGCCTGAACAACCAGCGTCTCACCGTCATGGGCGATGGCGTTGGCGAATGCCGCCGCGCTGCACACGCTACCGATGATCAGAGCAAGAACGAGAGCAAAACGTATCGTCATAGCGCGATGGGCAGCACAAGCGGCAATTCTTCTGCTGCGTCAATTCCGTTCCGGGTTATACCCTGCGGCTGCGCGCCATCAGTCCCCCAATCGCTGTAATCAACGCCAGCACGATCAGGATCAGCGGCGCGCCGCCGGCAGCAGACGCACCGGTTCCAGGCAACGTCACAGGAACCGGCGCCGTTGGCGTCACTGTCGGCGTTTCAGTTGGCACAACCGTCGCAGTCGGCGTGGGAGTCGCCGTTTGCTGTTGCTCCTGCACCGGCGTCTCTGGCGGACTCTCCGGCGGCGGCGTACCCGGCGGGGTCGTCGGC
>DAOTWI010000452.1:0-1506 GCA_034436075.1 Roseiflexus sp. | reverse complement strand
GTGGCGTGAAGACCCGCCACAACCCGCGGACCGACGCCTTCATCATCCGACGTCGGACAAAGTAACCAGGAGTAAAGCGTATGTCGCGTTCTGCTAAAAAAGGTCCGTATGTCGATGTGCGGCTGCTTGGCCGTATTGAGGAACTGAACCGGGCAAACGAAAAGCGCGTGTTGCGCACGTGGTCGCGCGACTCGACGATCTTCCCGCAAATGGTTGGGCACACGATCGCCGTTCACGATGGGCGGCGCCACGTGCCGGTGTATATCACCGAGAACATGGTCGGGCATAAATTGGGCGAATTCGCCCCAACGCGGCTGTTCCGCGGCCACGGCGGCAAGAAAGTCGATAAACGCGGCAAAATGAAATGACGGGCGCGCAATCGACGCAGCAGAGGTTTGATATGCAGGCAAAAGCAGTAACCAAGTACGTCCGCATCTCGCCGACCAAGGTGCGCCCGGTGATGGATCTGGTGCGCGGCAAGCCGGTTGATCGGGCGCTGGCGATCCTGCGCTATCTGCCGCACAAAGCGGCGCGCGAAATCGCCCGCACGATCGAGTCGGCGCGAGCGAATGCCACCAATAACTACGATATGGCGCCCGATGCGCTGGTTGTGAAGTATATCTTCGCCGATGAAGGTCCGGCGTTCAAACGCATCATGCCGCGTGCACGGGGGCGCGCCGACCGCATTCGCAAGCGAACAACGCACATTACGGTCATTGTCGATGACGGCGAGGAGATGTAGGCAGGCGGCGCAACCGGGGCGCCCCGCGAAAGAGAGCGAGGATCTATGGGACGGAAAGTGCACCCGATCGGCTTCCGCCTTGGGTATATCAAGGACTGGCAGTCGAAGTGGTTCGCAGAGCGCAACTACACCGAACTGCTCCACGAAGACGTCATGCTGCGCAAGATCATTGCCAAAGAGCTTGAAAATGCAGGCGTGGCGCGGATCGATATCGAGCGCTCGGCGAATAAGGTCGAGGTGACGGTCCATACCGCCAAGCCGGGCATCGTCATCGGCAAACGTGGCGCGAAAGTCGATGAACTGCGGGATGAACTGGCAAAGCGGACCGGTAAGAAAGTCAAGCTCAATATTCAGGAAATCCATCAACCGGAACTCGAGGCGCAACTGGTCGCCGAGAGCATCGCTGAGCAGATCAATAAGCGCGTGTCGTACAAGCGCGCCATGAAACAGGCAGTGCAACGCGCAATGCGCCTGGGAGCGCAAGGAGTCAAGATCAAGTGCTCGGGGCGACTGGCGGGCGCCGAGATGGCGCGCATCGCCTGGGAACGCGACGGTCGGGTGCCGCTCCACACCCTGCGCGCTGATATCGACTATGCGCAGGTGCATGCGCATACAACGTATGGTCGCATCGGCGTGAAAGTGTGGATCTACAAAGGCGAAGTCTTCCCCGATCAGAAAGGTCAGACGCAACTGGCGCAGCCAGCGGTCGGCGCACGATCAGGCGCGGTTGAGGAGGACGAAGAACGTCCACAGGGCAAAGGCGG
>DAOTWI010000451.1:0-6371 GCA_034436075.1 Roseiflexus sp. | reverse complement strand
CTGGCGTGGCTTCGGGCGTCGCGGGAGCAGGAGCGGGCGCCTGCGCCGCAGCGGTTTCGGCGCGTTTCGCCTTGATCTTCTCGACCATCTGCGGCGCAACGCCGATCAGATCAGGACGGCGCTTGATGTTGCCCTGCAACTTCTTCATGGCGCCGTCCTTCACCTCCGCCCAGAACGTCGGTGCGATCTTCTCGTAGTAGGAGATCGGGCGATTCAACGCTTCCTTATTAATAGTTAACCCGCCGTGTACATCGGTCGAGTATTCGAACTCGTGATCCATCTTAATGGCGTCGAACGGGCAAACTTCCGCGCAGAGACCGCAACTCATGCAGGCATCGTACTCGATCAGAAACTCAGCAACCGCCGGTACCGGCTTGCCGGTCGCCGGGTCGCGCGCCTGCGTCATATGGATAACCTGCGGCGGGCAGATGCGCTGGCACTGGAAGCACGAGGTGCACAATTCCTGCCCGGTTTCATCATCGTAGAGCAGGATCGGGAAATTGCGGAACGCTTCAGGCAGTTTCAGGCGTTCTTCCGGGTACTGAACGGTAAACACGCCCGTCTGCTGGCTCGGTTTTTCCAGTTTGCGCGTCAGCGCATCGCGAAAATGGCGAAAGACGACATCGAGGCCCGTCAGCAACCCCTGACCGGCGCGCAGTCTGGGACGGCTACGGTCAATAACATACACCTTCCCTCGAGTCGTTCGGGTTTCTGTGGTTTCTGGTTGTATCTCGATCGTCGTCAAGGTTGCACCTTTACCTTGCGTTCAGCAATGCGCCTGAAACATGGCATGTTGCACACACGCGGTGCATCTCGATCGGTTCTTGTGCGTATTCATTGGATTGTTTTGTATTATCCCAGGTTGAGTTTCAAATCAAGGACGAAATCATTTCTTGCTGTCGAACCCTTGCGTGCGCTTATCCGTTTACGTTTCGTAAACCACAGAGGCGCAGGGAACGCGGAGAGGATCATCAACATCCTCTGCCGGGCGCCCACAGGGGGGCGCCCCTATGCTGCTGCAACATTCCCGGAGTTGCAGTGCAACGTTTTTGCCAGAAACGTTCAACATTCAACGTGCAACGTGTAACGCATCACCGGTCCACCTCGCCCATCACAATATCGATGCTGCCGAGGATGACCACCACATCGGCGACCTTATGACCGCGGCACATATCGCCAAGAGGCGTCAGGTTGATGAAGGACGGCGCGCGCACCTTGTAGCGGTACGGTCGCTCGCTGCCATCGCTCACCAGGTAGAAGCCCAACTCCCCTTTGGGCGACTCAATGCGCGCATACGCATCACCCGGCGGCGGGCGCAGCGCCTTCTGCCTGCCGATATTCGCCATCGACGGGTTGATATGCCCGCCGGTCGTATCGGGCAGGCGCTCGATCACCTGCTGCAAGATGCGATAACTCTGCCGCATCTCCTCGATGCGGATCAGGAAGCGGTCATACACATCCCCGACCGAGCCAATCGGAATGTCGAAGTCGAGTTCGTTGTACACGCTGTACGGTTCAGCGCGGCGCACATCATACGGAATGCCCGACGCGCGCAGCACTGGACCGGTGACGCTGTACGAGACGGCGACTTCCTTTGGCAGAATGCCAACGTTCACCGTGCGCGACAGCAGAATCTCATTTTCCTTCAGCAGGCGCTCGAACTCATCGAAGAACGCTGGCAACCCCTGCATCAACTCCTTGAGTTGCGGGATGAACTCAGGCGGAAGGTCGCGCCACACGCCGCCGAAGCGAAAGTAGTTGCACATCATCCGCGCGCCGCTCGCCATCTCGAACAAGTCGAGAATCTTCTCGCGCTCGCGCATACCGAACATCAGCGGCGTCTGCCAGGCGCCCATATCGTTCAGCAGAAACCCCACCGCCGAGGCATGATTCAGAATGCGGGTCAATTCGACCATCAATACGCGAATGTACTCAGCGCGCTGCGGCACGCTGATGCCAGCCAGCTTCTCGACCGCCAGCGCCAGCGCGTGGTTGTTCGCCATCGAATTGAAATAATCGAGACGGTCGGTATACGGCATCGACTGAATGTACGTCGAAACCTCCGCCAGTTGCTCGTGATTACGATGCAGATACCCGAAGACCGGCTTGAGATCGATGATCGTCTCGCCATCGACAGTGACGATCATCCGAAAGACGCCGTGGGTCGACGGGTGCTGCGGCCCGATATTAATCTGAAGTTCCTGCGTTTGCAGCATCGCTCACATCACTCTTCACTATCGCCGAAATACTTATCGCCCTGCTTGGGAAAATCTTTGCGCATCGGCCATCCTTCGAACTCATCCCACATATAAATGCGCGCCAGATTCGGATGACCAGGGAACGTCACGCCGAACAGGTCAAACGCCTCGCGCTCCTGAAGGTTTGCCCCGGGCCACTCATCGGTCAGGGACGGCACAACCGGATTGTCGCGCGGCGCACGGGTTTTGACGACCAGTTCAGGACCGCCGTCGAGATGGTAGAAATGGTACACCAGCTCAATCACCCCGTCGGCAAGGTAATCAACCGCAGTGATATTCGAGAGCAACTCATAGCCGAGCACGTCGCGCACGTAGCGCGCCACATCGGGGAGACGCTCAGGGTAGACCACGGCATCGTCGGTCGCCAGCAGATCGACAGGCGTGTGCTCGCTGCGCTTGGGGCGCGCAGACTTCCCATCACTGGCGGGAGTCTCGCTCCCGTTGCTCGTTTGCGTGCGGGTGCGCGTCGGCATCAAGACGCCGGGCAGATCGTGAGCCAGACGATCTTTGAGTTCAGCCTTGCTTATCACTGGCATGGTCTACCTCGACGGCGGGGCGTTTCAGATCATTATGGGCAATTTCCGGCGCTACGCCTTTCGCTTTCTGGGGCGACTCCAGTTCGACGGTTTCGTCCATGATCGGGAAATGGCGCACCAGTTCGGGGTGTTCAATCACGCCGGAGCGCGTCTCGCCCTGAGTCGGCGACGTATACGGGCTGATGAGCGGCAACCCGCCGACCGGATCGACCAGTTTGCCATCAATCTCCAGCCCATGTTTTCCGAATGCCGGCACCGGATATTCTTTCGCCTCACGCTTGCCATACCAGCGCACCCGGTTCAGGCGTTGCGCATCGATCTGCTTCTGCAACGTCATCAGCGCGTGGAGCAACGCTTCAGGGCGCGGCGGACAACCGGGAATATAGACATCAACCGGGATCAGCAGGTCGATGCCGCGCAACACATTGTACCCGTCGCGGAACGGACCGCCGGATGTCGCGCAAGCGCCCATCGAAATGACATAGCGCGGTTCGGGCATCTGATTGAAGAGACGCACCACCTGCGGCGCCATCTTCTTCGTCACCGTCCCCGCAACGATCATCAAATCCGCCTGGCGCGGCGACGCGCGAAACATCTCGGCGCCGAAGCGCGCCAGGTCGAAACGCGCCAGACCGGTCGCCATCATCTCAATGGCGCAGCACGCCAGACCAAACGACAGGGGCCAGACCGACGAACGCCGCCCCCAGTTATAGAATCGCTGCATGGTCGTCAAAAAGACGCCCTGTTTTTCCGCCTCGAGTTGAATATCGCGATCATCGGACATTTTCGCCTCTCCCTCTCACCCCCGTGGAGACGTTGCATTGCAACGTCTCTCCATTCACCCCGGCGGAGCCGTTGCACTGCCCTGGTGGAGCCGTTGCAGTGCAACGGCTCTCCATTGGCAACCCCTCGCACCTCGCACCTCTCGCCTCACCTACACCCACTCAAGCGCGCCCTTCTTCCATTCATACACCAGACCGCCCACCAGGATCACCAGAAAGACCGCCATAGCAACCAGTGCAAACAGCCCAAGCTGCCCATACGCGACCGCCCAGGGATAGAGGAAAACCACCTCGATATCGAAAATGACGAACGCCAGCGCGTACAGATAATACTGAATCTTGAACTGCACCCGAATGTCGCCGACTGCCTCCAGACCGCACTCATACGTGTCGAGCTTGATCGGCGTGGGGCGTTTGGGACCAAGGAAATACGCGGCCATCAGCGGAACAAGCGGGAAGATGACCGCACCAATGAAGAACACGCCAATAAACGCATAGTTCGCCAGCATTGGACTGCGCTCCTTGTGGGAAATATCTTTCTCAGGCGCAATAACGTTGTTGAGTATATCACAACCTTTCGTGAAATCGCAAACAAACTGGTAAGAAGATTGCAACCAGGGGTTACAGGTGGGAAGGTGGGAGCGTTGAACGTCGAAGGTTGAACGTTGATCGTGGGAAGGTTGCAGGCAAGGTAGGGGCGCCCACAGGGGGCGCCCGGCGTAGGGGCGCGGCAATACACTCGTAAGAACGTGGCGGATGCGAAGGCAGGAAGGCTCAGAGAGGGGGTCAAACCATCATTCCAGATGAATCACCTGGGTCGTTTCGCCATGGGATGTATGGCTGTCAACGGGGAAGCCGCACTTCTGGATCAGACGATGCACCCCTTCGTTATCCGCCAGGGAGATTCCGCGCAGGCGCTTGATGCCGCGCACCAGCGCCAGTTGAATGAGCAGGTCGAGCATGATCGTCCCCAACCCCTCGCGCTGATAGTCGTCGCGCAGCACAATCGCAAACTCAGCCGTATCCGGGTCGTTCTTATCGAGCACCAGACGCACGACGCCAATGGCGCGATCTTTGCCCTCCTCACGCGCCAGGGCGATGAACGCCGCCTGTTGCCGTTCGTTGAAATCCGCGTAGCGCCGCGCCTCGTGCCACAGGATGTCGTCCGGCAGATCGGGCAACGCCGTGAAAAAACGGAAGCGCCGTGTCTCCGGCGAGAGACGATGAAACAGATCGACGAGCAACGCCGCATCGGTGGGGCGGATGTGCCTGATGCGCACCTTGCGCCCCTTGCGCGTCACGACGGTCACTGAGCCGTGACCCCGGACAAAGCGGTTGGATTCGGTGTGTGTCTTCATGATCGCTCCTGCCCATAGTACCTCTCTATGATATGATACTCCTGATCGCATCTCTATAGGGTTGACATTTCTCGACTTTCATAACGCAGTGCGTTACATAATAACATAGTCAGGAACACACCGATGAGATCAACCGTTTCGACATACCGCCTGGCGCTGGTCGGTTTTGGGAGCGTCGGTCGCGGGCTCGCCGAGATTCTGTCGTTGCACCATCAGCGGTTCGTTGATCGCTATGGCGCCGATATCCGGATCGTCGCCGCCTGCACCCGGCGCTGGTGTGTGTACGATCCGAACGGGATCGACGCGGCAACCCTGCGCCATGCTGCGGCATCGGATGCTGTCGGCGCATTGCCGGGCGCGTGCGACTGGGATGCCGATCAGATGATTGCCGCCGTTGACGCCGATGTGCTGGTGGAAGCGTCGCCGACCGATATGACGACGGGTGAACCGGCGGCGACGCATATCCGGTCAGCAATTGCGCGTGGGATGCATGTCATCACTGCCAACAAAGGACCGATTGCGCTTCATTATGCTGAGCTGCGCCGCCTGGCGGAAGAACGCGGCGTGCTGCTCGGCTTCGAGGCGACGGTGATGTCGGGCACACCCGCGCTGCGCCTGGGATGGAGCAACCTAGCGGGGTGCGACATCCAGGAAGTGCGTGGGATCGTGAATGGTACAACCAATTTCATTCTGACCAGAATGGAACGCGGCATGGATTACGCCAGCGCACTGGCGGAGGCGCAACGCCTGGGGTATGCCGAAACCGATCCGGCTGGCGATGTGGAAGGGCACGATGCCGCTGGCAAAGCCGCTATCCTGGCGAATGTCCTGATGGATGCGCATCTGACCCCGGCGGATGTGGAGCGTGAAGGGATCACCGGCATCACCCGCGATATGGTTGCGGCTGCGGCAGCCGCGGGTGAACGCTGGAAACTGATCGCGCGCGTCTGGCGCGACGGTTCGACGGTACGGGCAGCCGTGCGCCCGATGCGGTTGATGGTCGAACATCCGCTAGCTGGCGTTGATGGCGCAACCAATGCATTGACGATCACCACCGATCTGCTCGGTGATGTGACGATCATCGGTCCGGGCGCAGGCGGGGTCGCCACTGGCTTTGCGATTCTGTCCGATCTGCTGGCGTTGCATCGGGTGCGGAGAACTGAGAACCGAGAACTGAGAACCGAGAACTGAGAACCGAGAACCGAGAACCGAGAACCGAGAACTGAGAACTGAGAACTAATAGAGTGATCAACCAAAACCTGGACCATCACTCCTGCGCCTGTGGAGCGGTTGGCGTGGGCTGAGCCTGTCGAAGCCCGTCCCTGCACCTGTGGAGCGGTTGACGTGGGCTGAGCCTGCCGAAGCCCGTCCCTGCACCTGTGGAGCGGGTGGCGTGGGCTGAGCCTGTCGAAGCCCGTCCCTGCACCTGTGGAGCGG
>DAOTWI010000450.1:0-4087 GCA_034436075.1 Roseiflexus sp. | reverse complement strand
CACCCCTACCATATGCCGCCCCGCGGACACCTCACCATGCCCGGGGGCGCGCCACCGACGCGCCTTCACGTGTTTGTGTGACTGCAAACGTTCAACCTTCAACCTTCAACCTTCAACCTTCAACGTCCCCAACCCGGGCACGCCGTCGATCGACCACGCCTGCGTGACGCTCCGTTCAATGGCGCGCGCCAGTACATCGGCGGCAATGGCGCCCAATGGCAGCACCCCCGGCGATGCGCGGCGCCCGGTTGCGAGTACAAAGACGGTATCGCCATCGAAGGGCGTATGCACGGGCCGGATCGTCCGCGCCAGCGCGTCCTGCGCCATCTGCGCCACCTTCGTCGCTTCCGCCTTCGTCAGGCGCGCATCGGTCGCCACCACTGCCAGTGTCGTGTTCTGTCCCTCCGATGCCGCTGAACTCGCGCCTCGCAACAGCGCCATCGCATCGGCGAGCGACCCGTCATCGGCGCGCACCCCTGCCAGCAGACGACCGTTGCGCTCATCGTATACGTCGCCAAAGGCGTTGCAGACCGCCAGCGCGCCCACGGTCGTTCCGTCCGCCAGGCGTTCGCTCCACGCGCCAACGCCAGACTTCATGGCATACGGCATGCCGCGGATTTTCCCTACCGTCGCGCCAATGCCCACGCCGACGCACCCCTCGCCGACCGTCGCGCCTGCCGCCTCACACGCCGCATATCCCATCGCAGCGTCGGCAAAACGGTCTGCGCTGCCGATTGCCAGGTCGAAAATCACAGCGGCTGGCACAATCGGCACCGGGCGAACCCCCGTGGGGAAGCCTATGCCGCGTTCGGCGAGCCACTGCACCACACCCGTGGCTGCCGCCAGACCAAACGCACTCCCGCCGCATAGCGCCACGGCGTGAACCACATCGACCGTTGCCACCGGTGAGAGCAGATCTGTCTCGCGCGTCCCCGGCGCGCCGCCACGCACATCAACCGCGCCAACCGCCCCTTCAGGCGTGAGAATGACCGTACAACCGGTCAATGCCGCATTGTCCTGAGCGTGACCCGCCAGGACGCCCGGAACATCGGTAATCGAAGGACTCATGGCTATTGGCTGTTGAGAATAGTCTCGAAGACTCGTTCCCAGACCTCGAAGGGCTGTGCGCCTACCAGTAACTGGCCATTGATGAGGAACGACGGCGTACTGCGCACACCCGCCTGCTGCGCTTCACGAATGTCGTCCTGGATGCGCGAACCATACCGGTTACTCTCGACGCACTGCTGCACCTGAGCCGCGTCGAGGTTCAACTCTTCGGCGTACTTCAGGAACGTGCGAAAATCGCTGGCGTTTCCCGATGACCACTCGCGCTGTTCCATGCCGGTAAAAATCCGCTCGTGCATCTGCCAGAATGCGCCCTGTTCACCGGCGCAGTTGGCGACATGCGCCGCGAGCAACGCCCCGGGATGAATGCTCATGAGCGGAAAGTCGCGGTAGACAAAGCGCACCTTGCCGGTACTGACGTACCGCTCCTCGATGAGGGGCCGGACTTCGCGTGAGAACGAGGCGCAGAAAGGGCACTGAAAATCGCTGAACTCCACCACGACAATCGGCGCATCGGGATCGCCCTGCGCACGCGGATCATCGTCAGGAGCCACGGGACTTTCAGGAACATCCGTCGGCGCCGGGACTGGCGTCACGCCGGATGGACGCGGGCGTTCACTGTCAGTTGGGCGCGTTGCCGTTGGAAGAGCGACAACCGGCTGGCGGGTCGCAGCAGCAGGCGGATCGGACGCCTGCGGCGCTTCGGGACCGCACGCAGCCAGCAGCGCCAGCGCCAGCAGCGCCAGCGCGGCAGAGAGCGCGCCTGTGCGCCAGACGTGATCGTATCGCGGCGTATTATCGTTCATACAACTGCATATGCTCAGTTTCGACGCGCTGGCGATAACTGGGATGCGGCAATGCCCCGCTGCCATCGTCGCCGCAGTAGGGGCAAACGCTCCAGGCAAGGTCGATCACCCGGCTGCACGAAGCGCAGCGGCGGCGCAGCGCCGTCTGGCAATGGGGGCAGAGAATGAAATCCGGCTCGACCGCTCGCTGGCATGTCGGGCACACATGGGGGTCTTCGAGGTTGCGGCGCAGATACTCTTCTTCGAGCAACCGCTCGTACTTTTGCGCCAGGGTCTGGCGCGGGCGCAGGATCATATGCAGCGCCACACCGCCGAACGGCAGCACCAGCGCCAGCGCGACCGCCAGCACCTGCACCGCCACATCCTCGCTCCGGCTATGAATATCGCGGTACGTCCACAGCACCGACGCAGCCCAGAGCAGAATCAGGTAGGCGAGCGCCATCCACGCCAGCACCGACACCACCGGCGCGAAGTTGGTGATGATTCCACGAATATCCAATGACCTTACTCCTCGGATCTCACAGAGAGATCACTGCGCTCGCAATGATGACCGAGTCGACTATTCGGACCGGCGCCTATGGCGTCAGGCGGCGCACATCAGCGGCGCGCACAACGAAAACGGTTGCGCCGCCAACCTGCACCTCCACCGGCGTTGGCGGATAGAACTCGCCTGACTCCGCCACTGGCGGCAGCGGCGACACATACCGTGTGCGCGTATAACAATGCTCACGCACAATCTTCAGAATCGGATCAACCTGATAATCCTCAGCAGCAATCAGGAGGGTGACATTCCCTTCGCGCAGAAAGCCGCCCTCGCTGCTGATGCGGGTCACCCGATGACCGGCGGCTGTCAGCGCCTCAATCAGGTCTCCGGCATCCTGACGCTGAACGACAGCGATAATCAGTTTCATACGCTCACTCTCAGCATTACGGCACGGTCTCCAGTTGCGGAATCGACGCCAGGTACGGCTCGACAATCGCCGCGATCTGCGCTGCCAGCGCCTCAATCGACTGCCGTGCATCGAGCACTCGCCAGCGTTCGGGGTCGTGCGCGATCAACTCGCGATAGCCCGCCTCCACCCGCTGATGATACTCCAGTTCACGCGCATCGAGGCGGTTCCATTCCTGACCGGCGCCGCGCTGCCCCATCAGGCGCGCGCCAGGGTGCTTGCGACGCTTCCGTTCCAGCCCCGCCTCGGCGCTGATGTCGAGATAGAAGGTAATGTCCGGGCGCAACCCTCCCGTGGCTGCCGCCGTGATAAGGCGCAACTCCGCCAGATCGCGCCCCAGACCATACCCCTGGTAGGCATACATCGAATCGGCATACCGGTCGCACAGCACAATCCCGCCCTGTTCCAGGTAGGGGCGAATGACTTCGCTGACGAGTTGCGCCCGCGCTGCCGAAAAGAGCAGCGTCTCGGTCGTCGGCGCCATTTCGGTATGCTGAAGATCGAGCACAATCCGGCGGATCAGGTCGCCGATCCGCGTCCCGCCCGGTTCGCGCGTCAGAATGACCGGAAAGCGACGCGCGTGCAGCGACTCGTAGAGCAAACGCGCCTGCGTGCTCTTGCCGCTTCCCTCAGGACCCTCGAATGTCACAAACAGGCTCATTGATCATCGCCGATCATGGTGCAGCCCTAGCGAAAGATTTTGACCCGACGGTTCGGTTCGCGCCCGCGGCTTTCCGATTGCAGATTGTACCGTTCCGCCATCTGATGCTGCAACCGGCGAACGTAGCTGCTCTGCGGTTGCAGTTCAACCGACGAGCGCTCCCCGTTCAGCACCTGCGTTATCGCCGTTTCGACCTCCAGCAGCGCCTCCGTCATCGACTCATCATCATCGCGATCCACTGACGGTTGCGCGCCGTTATCGTTCAGATTGATGTTGAACACATCCGCCAGCTGGCGTTCCATCTGCGCGAGCGTGTTGTTGCGCAGCACATAGACCGGCACGCCGCGCTCCTCCGCCTGGCGCACGCGCTGCGCTCCCTGGCGATAGTAGTTCTTCAACGTCATGACCATGGTCGCTTCGCCCATATCGCGCACAATCGTCGCCGGCACGTGCAGCATGGCAATCGCCCGCTCCAGACGATCCCGGCTGACCCCGAACGGATAGATACGCTGCGGCGGCGTCCCTGTCTGCGCCAGCGAAAGCATCGCTGGCGTCCGCATGCCCCGTTCCCCGCGCTCCCGCCCGCCGCCGCGCCGCATGCCCGG
>DAOTWI010000449.1:0-3270 GCA_034436075.1 Roseiflexus sp. | reverse complement strand
CGACGCGCTGCGGATCTGGATTGAAGAGGCTATCCTGGCGCTGGGATACATTGGCATTGCATTGGTGATGTTGATCGAGAACATCATTCCGCCGATCCCGGCAATGTCCCTGTTTTCTCAAGGGCGCTGCCAGATGCAGCGGAAGAACCGGCAGTCGATGCGAGCGCCGCAGGTGGGGGAGTATCCTGTGATTTCCCGCAGCGCGTACAGAACTTCGCGCCAGGCCGGTTCAAAGGCGCGCCGCAGTGCATGCAGGTTGCAGGCTGTGACACAATGACCCTCCTGTTGATGAACACGCGAGTCGATTGTAGCATGATCTGCAAACGCTGTTTGACGCTTCTCAGGCGCTGTGCTATACTACAGGCGTCGCGGTGCCTGTAGCTCAACGGCAGAGCGCCTGACTGTGGCTCAGGAGGTTGTGGGTTCGAGACCCATCAGGCACCCCATTTTATGATCCATGCTCGCCTCGAAGAAGAGGCTTTTTTTGTTTGCTCAAAGAGCGTTGCTCCATTGCGGACGGATGCCCGTGCTTCACTATGAAGATGCACTGCGGAGGCGCCTGTGGACTACCTGGTTGTTTCCAATGATCACACATTCATGATCAGCAACCACGATGGCGATATTCCGGTCGAAAATACGCCATTCGGACTCTATTTCTACGATACGCGCCACCTCAGCGGCTTCCAGATGCGGCTGAACGGTCAACCGCTCGAATTGCTCGCCTCGAACGACGAATATGTGTATTACGCCGTGTTTCTCCTGACGAACGGCGCGTCTGGCGGCGGAGAACAGGGCATCGACCGCCAGACGATTGAAGTCCGGCGTGAACGGGTGGTGCATGAGGCGGTGTTTGAACGCATCACCCTGACGAACCACAATCGCGCTTCAATCGAATGTGATCTGACGATTGAACTGGCAGCCGATTTTGCCGATATGTTCGTGGTGCGCGGATTTGCCGGCGGCCCGCGCGGCGTGATCGAGCCGGTCGAGTATCAGGGCGACCGGCTGCGGTTCGTCTACCGTGGCGCCGATGATGTTGCGCGCATCACCGACATCTCTCTGAGTGCGATCCCAGACACCGTCGATATGCTTGGCGCCGAAGCGCCGCCGCCGTCTCCTGGCGCCCAGGGCGAAGGATCGCGCCGTCTGCGGCAACTGCCAACGCCTGCGCGCGCGCAGGTGCACTGGCAGATTGCGCTGGCGCCGCATGCCCGATGGATGGTTGATCTGGCGATCACCCCTTCAGCCAATCCGTCGGATCAGCAGAACGGCAGTGGCGCCAGATCGTTCGAGCAGGCGCTGGAAGCGGTGCGCGCGTCATATCAGGCATGGGACGACAGCGCCGCAATCGTGACAACCGATAACCCGGCGTTCAACCAGTTGCTGCGGCGCAGCAGCCACGATCTCCGCGCACTGACGGCGCAGTTTGGCGATCACGCGCTGCCGGTGGCCGGCATTCCCTGGTTTGCAGTGCCCTTCGGGCGCGACTCGCTGATTGCCAGTTTTCAGGCGCTCTGGTTCCAGCCCGACCTGGCGCGCGGTACGTTGCGCTACCTGGCGGCGCACCAGGGGACGCAGGATAACCCCTGGCGCGATGAGCAACCAGGCAAGATCATGCACGAAATGCGCTTCGGCGAACTTGCCAATACCAACAGCGTTCCGTTCAACCCCTACTACGGCAGCATCGACGCCACACTCCTGTTTTTGATGCTGTTCGCCGCCACGGTGCGCTGGACTGGCGATGTGAACCTGTACCGCGACCTGCTGCCAGCGGCGCTGTATGCGCTCGACTGGCTCGATCTCTACGCCGATGCCGACGGCGATGGGTATATTGCCTTCGAGCCGCGCTCCTCAGCAGGATTGCGCATTCAGGGGTGGAAAGACTCGCGCAACTCGGTGGTGCACCCGGACGGAACGCTTGCCGAACCGCCGCTGGCGCTGGTGGAGGTGCAGGCATACGCCTACGCCGCCAGAACCTGGGTGGCAGACCTGCTCGAACAGATGGGCGATGCCGATCGCGCAGCCGAGGCACGCGCTGGCGCTGCGGCGCTAAAGGAGCGGTTTAACGCCGATTTCTGGCTGGAGGATGAAGAGTTCTACGCACAGGCTATCGAGGTTGGCAAAGGCGCCATCCGCGAAATCACGAGCAATCCGGGGCATGCGTTCCTGTGCGATATTCTGACGCCGGAACGCGCTGCGCTCTGCGCAGCACGCCTGGTAGCGCCTGATCTGCTGTCGAGCTGGGGGGTGCGCACCCGCAGCGCCGCCGACCCAAATTACAATCCGATGAGTTACCACAATGGCAGCGTCTGGCCCCACGATAATTCGCTCATCGTGTGGGGACTGGCGCGGAGCGGGTTCCGCGACGAAGCCAATGAGATCGCCGGTCGCCTGCTCGCAGCGGCAACGCATTTCCGCATGCACCGTCTGCCAGAGTTAATGTGCGGGCATGACCGCGATCCTGACACGTTCGACGGTCCTGTCCCATACCCGGTGAGTTGCCGTCCGCAGGCATGGGCTGCCGGTACAGGGCTGATGATCGTGCGCAGCATCCTGGGGCTGGAGGTCGATGCGCTCGCCAATACGCTGAGTCTTGCGCCGCACCTCCCGCCATGGCTGTCGTGGATCGAGGTGCGGAATCTGCGCGTCGGCGAGCGGACAGTCCACTTCCGGGCGACGCGCGCCGGGGTGGAGGTTATTTCGGACGGCGGGGTCGAGGTGCGCGTTGAGGGTTGATCCCATTCCGGGAGGCGCCCGGCAATTGTAGCCCGGCGACTGAAGCCGCGGGCTACGGGATGCGAAGCCCGCCTGCGCGGGCTAGACCTGGCGATACCGGATTATTTTCTCAAAAATCATAAGTCGCGGGCTACGGGTGCGAAGCCCGCCTGCGCGGGCTACACGTGGCGATACCAGATTAACTGCACGCTGCGCAAGCGGTGCGGTTGCCTCGACAGGTTCAGCGCCTGCTCGTCACTCACAGGTGAGACACCCACGCTCCCAAGAGAAGCTACTGCCGCTCCACACACGCCGTTGCCCGCTTTTGCATGGCGGCGGCGGTTTCCGCAGCGCTGCGCCTGCCGAGCAGAAACGGAGTCAGTTCCACCTCGATGGCATCCCAGGCGCAGCGAATTGGGCGGGTCGGCGGGATGCCAGGCGCAGTGCGGGCGGACATTGCAGCTGCCGCCAGCGCCGGATCATCGGTGATCGCCGGGTCGTTCAGCGCAGTGAGAGATGCGGGAAGCATGCCCAGGTCGCGCGCGATGCGCGCCT
>DAOTWI010000448.1:0-4522 GCA_034436075.1 Roseiflexus sp. | reverse complement strand
GGGCGCGCCAGCGGCGCGCCCCTACCTTCCACCTTCCCACCTTCAACCTTCAACCCCTACAGCGCCTTCTGATTTTCGCGTGCGACTTCGAGCCGGCCAAGGTGGCATGCCTCGCTGAGGCTCACGAGATAGGGCAGATCGTCGCCGTACTCGATGACGCTGATGCTGGCATTCGTCACCCAGATGCGGTTGATCCGGTCCATGTTCATTCCGAGCGCATCGGCGACCAGGATTTTGACCACGACATCATGAGTTGAGACCAGCACGGTGCGCTCATGATACTCACGGAGCAACCATTCTTTGAAATCGAGCACGCGCTTCAGCACATTGCTGAAACTTTCACCTCCCGGCATCTGCGCGCGCGTCGGATGCTGCCGCCATTCGCGCAACCCGTCACTGTAGCGCTCGATGACTTCCTCTACCAGCAGACCCTGCCACTCGCCGTGGTGAATCTCGAGCAACGCTGGCGTGGTCTGCAACGGCGCGTGAGGGTGGTAGCGGGCGACCGCTTCCGCAGTGCGCGCTGCGCGTTGCAGCGGACTGGTAAAGAGGGCGTCGAGCGGTTCGTAGCGCAGACGTTCGGCGAGCGCTTCCGCCTGGCGCAGTCCAAGCTCGGAAAGCGGCGCGTCCATCTGTCCCTGGTAGCGACCTTCGCGGTTCCATACGCTCTCGCCGTGGCGAATAATGATCAGGCGCATGGGAATCTCCTGTCAACTGATCTGGCGCTGTTTAGCCATTCGGTGCGATCTTGCGCTATGATACAAGCGTCAGGCATTATACCAGTTTCGCTCTTCGTTATCCTCATTCCATATGAAACTTGAACGTCGACCATTAATCGAAACAACAGCACAGACGCCTTTGGGACGATTGCGCGCTGCGCTTGATGATGCCGAGCGCGTGGCAGTCAGCGCCAGCATGTCGGCGGACGATGCGGTGTCGTTTTTGCGCGCCTGTGATGCAATCGAGCAGTACATCAACGAAGCGGGTTCAGGCGCCGATATTCGTGCGGAGACCAACCGCGCCGATTTTGTGCGCGAACGCCTGCGGGCGAATGCAGCAGCGATCGTTCGGGTCATCCAGCGCGCTGGTCGTGCCGGTGAGGTTGAAGCGTGTCGGTCCTGGGCGCATGCGCAGGCAATTGCCTCGGATCTGCGCACCCGTCGCATCCGCCGGTTGATGATCGCGGGAATCGGCGCTGCGCTGCTGATTGCAACGCTGGCATTGCTGCCGGTGATCGTTCCTGCGGAACCGGCGCCCGCCATCGGGGCGATCAGTCGCGTGCTTGCGAACGAAGGCGCGGCTGCGGCGCTCGACCTGGCGCGCGCTGAGTACGAACGCTTCCCCGACGATCCCGAAGCGGCGCTCTGGCGCGGCGTTCTCGAACTGCGCGCTGGCGATCCGGCAGCGGCGGCGGAGCTCTTTGAACAGGCGCGATGGCAGGCTGCCAGTGAGATCGGCTTTCTGTTCGAGCGCGGCACGCTGCTCATCCAGGTCGGGTTGCTCGATGACGCCGAAGCGGATGCTGACGCGCTCATTGCGCGTCCTGATGCGCAGGCGGAAGGATACCTGTTGCTCGGCAGCGTCCAGGAGGCGCGCGGCGATCGCGCTGGCGCAATTGCCGCCTTTCAACAGGCGGCGGATCTCGCTGCCGCCGCCGATAAACCGCACCTCGAGGTCATTGCCAAAACACGCCTCGGCATGGTCTTGCAGGCGCTGCCTGTGGCGCCGACTCCGGAACGGTAGGCGCCACAACGTTGCGTTCCCCGCAGAGACGGCGCATTGCACCGTCTCCGGCAGGGCAGTCGCGTTCTCCGCAGAGACGCCGCATCGCACCGTCTCCGGCAGGACAGCCATATTCCCCGCAGAGACGGTGCATCGCATCGTCTCCGGCAGGACAGTCATATTCCCCGCAGAGACGGTGCATCGCACCGTCTCCGGCAGGGCAATGGTACGGGTTGCGATCCCTCAGCGAATAGTCAGCGGCAAAAAGACCGCATAGACTGAGGGCGCTGCGGGCGCCGCAGGCGCAACCGCGAAGGTTTGTCCGCTCACGTCGCCATTGACCGTCACCGTGCGGTTTGCCGGTGTAAATGCGTACTCACTGTGCGATGGCGTAAGCGTGTACGTTCCGGCGGGAACGTCGCGCAGCGTAAAGACGCCGTCTCCGTCCGTAGCGACGCTCCGCGTTCCATCGGAGACGACCACGCCAGCAATGCCATTGCCGGCGCTATCGACAACCCGCCCGCTGATGCGGTAGGGCATGGACGCGGCAAAGTCCAGTCCGCTGATGTGGCGATTGACGGTGATTGATCGCGTGGAGGGCGTGAAGATATAGCCGCTATACGATGGGATGAGCGTGTAAGTTCCGGGGGGAACGTCAGACAGAACGTAGCGCCCCTGTGCGTCGGTGGTGACGCTGCGCGTCCCGTCCGAGACGGTTGCGCCCGCCACGCCGTTACCAGCATGATCGACGACCCTGCCGCTAATGGTGCAGGAGGGGCACACTGCCGTGAAGTCCTGCCCGCTCACATCGTCGCTCACGGCAACCCAGCGCGGGTTGGGGTTGAAGGTGTAGCCGCCGAGGGAAGCAGTGAGTGCGTATGCGCCCAAAGACACGCCCTCGATCACGTAGTTCCCGCCAGCATCGGTCACGGCGCTGCGCGTTCCGTCAGAAACGCGTACGCCCGCCAGACCCTCGCCGGAACTGTCGGTCACCCGCCCGCTGATGCGGTAGGTTGCCAGCAGCGCAAAGTTCTGATTGTTGACATTTCTTCCGTTCCCAACCGTTACGGTCCGGTTCGCAGGCGAAAAAGCGGCGCCGCTGCGCGATGGCGTGAGCATGTAGATTCCGGGTGACAGGTTCTTCAGCACATACACGCCATACTGGTCGGTGAATGCGCTGCGCGAGCCGTCAGAGACGCTGACGCCTGCGACGCCATTCCAGCGGTCGCGCACGCGCCCCGCAATGGCGTATGTGCCTGGCGTCATGCGGTCGTAGTAGACATAGTCGATCCACTGACCAATGCCCGATACACCGTAGCCGATCCACATGTACCCGCCTTCGCCCCACGTCGTTCCCCATGAGTTGCGCACTCGCCACGCTCCCCTGCTCCCTCTGCCGTCGTCCCACCCCACGATTACCACGGCGTGGTTGATGCTGCCGTTGCATACAGCGGACTCGTCGGTCTCGAACACGCCGGAGCGATGCCACATAAACCGGGAACCGGCGCACACATACGCTGATACGGGTCCATACTCGCGGATAATGCGCTTGATCGTGGCAACGTCGGCATTGAACAATGAGTTCCACGCCAGCATGCGCTCGTGGTGCGGCAGCGCGCGGGTGAGCGGCGTATCCTGCCCCGTGTACGGCAGGTCGCGTTCGTACACGGCGCCAGCTTCGGTTTGATGCGCAGGAGTCGCGCCAATGAACAGGTCATAGGCGGGCATACCGCCGTAGCACGTGCCGTGTGTGCCTGCTGAAAGCAGGTATTGCTCGGAGAGATCGCGCTCGACGCCATCAACACGTTTGATGGCGGACTCGACAACGCCAGCGGTTGCGAATGCCCAGCAGGAACCGCATCCTCCCTGGTCCTTCACCGGAGTGCAGACTCCCTGATCGCACCAGTTGAACGCCGCTGGCAACCCGTCGCTTGCGCCCATCGCCACTGGCGGGAGCGACTGCGGCAGCGCGGAGAGTTGCGCGGCTGGCGATGGCGCCGCGAACCGCCCATAGGTCTCGACGTGAATGGTGAATGTGCGCAACGGAGCAGTATTCCGATCCCACGGACGGCGATAGACAAGGGTGAGCGTCTCGTTCCCGGCGCGCACTGGGGAGAACGTTGTCACCTGCATGACCGGCGAACTCGTGGCGGCGCCGGTCGATTCGGGCAGCGGCTCGAACACCGGATCACCCGCCTGCTCGAACAACGATGACGGTTCCCGCAGTTCCCAGCCATAGCCGGTTCCGGGTTGGCTCTCGAGTTTGACGACCAGGCGCTGCCCCCCGGCAACGGCGACGCTGGTTCCGTGGTGCGTCTGGGTGACAATAATGTCATTCGGCGATGACTGAACAGCCGATGGCAGTGTGAGCAGCGTAGCAGCGATGATGGTAAGGAATGTGCAGACGCCAGCCAGTCTGCGGAAGAGAACGACGACGAGCATAACGACGATCTTCCTGATGGAATAAAGCTACGATGATGTATCTGGCGGCGATAACGCCTGCTTTACAAGAATTATAGAAATGAGGGCGGCAAAATGAAATTGAGGTAATCTTCCTGTTTCGCAGTAGTACTCCTGGTTCCCTCTTGACCGGTTTAGTTGCGTGTGCTATACTGGCGCCATCCGGGAACATCGATCAGTTCAGACCCACATTTGTGTGGCTTTGCCCGCTGGCTGTCGGGAGATGGTGTGGTTGCGCCTTTTGCGGGGCAGGCGACCGTTACCCCTGCGTCGGTGGCACACCGCCAGACCTCCGGCAACCCGCGTCGTACGTGGTGGGCGCCCGATGCGGGGATGGCGC
>DAOTWI010000447.1:0-1820 GCA_034436075.1 Roseiflexus sp. | reverse complement strand
AGGCGCGCCGCCGCCGACCAGTCCGACGGCGCACCCATCGGACCGCAGGATGGCGCCGCGCACGATGCGGTGTGGAATGGCTGCGCACAATTCGTTGTCATTCACCGGAACTCTCCCTGCGTTGCCAGCGCGGTC
The DNA here is from genome assembly GCA_034436075.1 of Roseiflexus sp. Classification (GTDB taxonomy): domain Bacteria; phylum Chloroflexota; class Chloroflexia; order Chloroflexales; family Roseiflexaceae; genus Roseiflexus. Next base: position 1,685 of record DAOTWI010000447.1, on the reverse strand, counting down.
GTTGCAGCGACGGCGCTGGCATCGACGCTTCAGGCGGAAGGTTCGCCTGCGGTTGGGTGGCGCGCAGACGCTTCGGACGGTTGAGGTGCCGCCACACAATGCCAGCAGCGTCGCGCGATGATCGCCCCCAGATACGCCCTTCCAGCGCCGCCAGACCGGTCAAGATCAGCCCGCCGCTCAGCCAGAGTGTGCGTTCGATGGCGGCGCCGAGTGAAATCGCAATGCCTCCGATGGCCATCACCCCGACGATCATCAGAAACGAACGCGCCGGCAGGCGCATCCCGGCAATCTGCACCGATGCGCGCAACCGCAACCTGCGCGGCACAGCCGCGCTCAGGTAGTCGCTCATGTGCTCCTCCCTTCCGGGCTATCCGGTCAATCCCATCGCCCAGGCGACAATGCTCGACGATTGATTGGCGACGACCAGCAGAATGACGAACACGGCCAGATCGATGCCTGCGCTGCGCAGGTCGCGCGGTGATGAGAAGATGTGCTTTGCCATATCGACCAGCAGAAAGAAGCCGCCAGCGACGGTAATGATGTTTTTCAGCCAGTCGAACAGCGCCTTGAACAGACCGTCGAACTTCGGCGGATCGGCGACGAGATGCAGGAGATCGACGGGGATGGACGAAACTACGATGCCGATGATTGAGATGATGGGTTCCACGGCGCCAGCTCCTTTCAGATTGCAGAGAAAAATGTTCGATACAGGCGCGATTCGTTCGCGAGCGATCACCTCGACTTTGATCGCCCCGATTTGCCGCCGCCGTACTTTCCGCCATTGGCGTCGGGCGACCAGTACTGGCCAACCGGCGGTTCACCGGGGCGCGGATCGCGGTAGAGTGAGCCAGGGTAATCCGGCGGCGGCAACTGATATGGAGCGCCTTCCGGCAATCCGGCGATGGTGTCCGGCGGCGCCAGCGGCAGAAATGCCAGCGGATCGACCATGTCCGTCCAGCAGTTTGTGCCGGGCAGGGGCTGCATGCCCTGCACCCATTCCGGTGTGCAGACGTTGATCATTGGAAAGTCACCCGCATATCCGCGCTGCCGCATCCCCAGGTGCAGGTGCGGTCCGGTCGTCTGCCCGGTCAGTCCGACGAATCCCAGCGGCGACTCCAGTTGATAGACCCGGTCTCCCAGGCGCACCGGCGGACCGCAGCCGGGCAATGACTCGACGGTATGTGCAAACGCGGGGGCGCCCGCCACACAACGTTCGTGCAGATCGCCGGGCAGCGGCGCATCACTATCTGGAGACGACGCCTGACAACCGATGCTAATCCAGTTGATCTGCGGAAACGCCGCCTGCAAACGCGGGAGAGTCCAGACTTCGCGCATGGCGCTCGCCCAACTGATGCCATTCGGGTGATATTCATAGTGCCACCATTCCTGTGAGTCGGCGCGATCGGGAATGCGGTTCCAGCCATGACGCTCAAAAATGGCAGTGACATCAATCGCATTGAGATACAGCCGCCACATGCGCCCATCGCGCAGCCGCCGCCAGGGAAAGCCGGTATCAACATCGATTGCCCGCCCTGTCATATGCCACGACATCAGCGCAACGCCTGGCTTGTTCGAGCGAAACTCCGGCGCGCGCAGCGCATCCGCCAGACGCGCCAGCGGGTCCTGTCCGGTCGCGGCGATAATCTCGGCGCGCACGGCGGCGAAACTGCGCGCTGCGTCTTCCG
>DAOTWI010000446.1:0-3757 GCA_034436075.1 Roseiflexus sp. | reverse complement strand
GAGGCAAGCCGCACATACATGCGCCGTCCCTCATGGCGCCGCAGCATCGCCGCCAGTTGCCGGAAACGCTGATATTCCTGCAACTGGCGCACCAGCGTGTCGCCGTCGTCGTCGGGTTCCTGGTCGTTGGCGGTTGAGGGGCGTGGCAGCAACGCGCGCGACTTCAACAGCAGCAGACGCGCCGCCACAACCAGAAACGCCGAGAGCGACGCCGGATCGGGCGCGTCCATCGCGCGCACGCGGGCAAGGTACTGATCGGCGACGTGCGCCAGCGCCACACTGGTTACGTCCAGTTCCTCGCGTTCGATCAGGCGCAACAGCAGATCGAGGGGACCTTCGAAGGTCGGCAGGGTGACCGTGTAATCGATCGATTCGATGAAGATCGCCATTCAGCTCATATCGTCCGCAGCGCGCAGCGCATCGGTGAACGGCGTGGCGCGTTGCTCGGCATAATCGCGCAGAATCTGCACGACTTCCGGATGACTGCCCACACACCGGGCATAGACGACGCTGCGCTGCTCGTGGGAAGCGTGCAGCGCAAACGGGTAGAGCAGACCGCGTCCATGACGCGCTGCATGGTCGTACAGATCGGGCGCATAGTGTTGGAGCAGCACAATCAACCCGTAGTAGAGCAGGGGAATAGCCCGCCCCTCCTCGTCAACTTTGCCGCAATCGTGCAGGAGTGCCGCCTGGAGCAGATATGGATTGGTGTGGCCAGCGCGCACCAGCGCGTGATAGACATTGAGACTATGGCGCTGAGTGAACCGCGGCATTCGCTCGAAGAGCAGCAATTGCGGATCGCTCAGCGCCTGAACCAGCAGAACACGTTCTTCCAGATGGATGAAAGCAATCAGGGCTGAGATAAACTGCCGGATTCGATAGAACCACCGTTGTCGCGACGACAATGGGCGCCCCCCGCCAGTTCGTCGATTGCTTACATAATCTCATCAATCTGCGCTGCCAGATCGAAATCCTTCTGGGTCAGACCGCCAGCATCATGCGTGGTGAGGCTGAGCGTGACTTTGCGCCAGCGGATGTCGATATCGGGATGATGCCCGGCGGCTTCGGCAAGAAACGCAACATTGACGACAAATGCAATAGCGGAAGGAAACGAGGGAAGCTGAAAGGTCTTCCGAATCTCGTTCCCCTGACGGGTCCATCCAGTGAGATCGCCAAGGCGCTCCTCAATCTCGGCGTCACTCAGTTGGGTTGCCATGAACATACTCCTTCATGCACACATGACACGGCATTACCGGTTCGATTTGGATCACATCGTATGCGCCCCGCACACTTGCCGCCGATGCCCGACATGGCAGACGCTAACGCACGGCGCCATAGACACACACAGTATACCAGGAGTCTCACGGCGCCGAGTTACCAGTAGACAAGCGACGGCGTTCCGCGGCGGGTGCGCAATCAATTCCTGCCCGCTTCATCAAACAGAACGCCCCCCTATCGTCAGGCGACAGGGGGGCGTCTCCAGGCGCCTGTCTCAGTCGAGATAACCGCGCAACTTTTTGCCGAGATGGGGATGGCGCAATTTCCGCAGCGCCACGGCTTCGATCTGACGAATCCGCTCACGGGTGATGCCGAACTCCATGCCGACTTCCTCGAGCGTGCGGTAGCGACCATCTTTCAGACCATAGCGCAACTGAATAATCTTCCGTTCACGCTCAGGGAGTTTTTGCAGCACTTCTTCGAGTTGCTCGCGCAGCATCGACGCAGCGGCAGCCTCGGCGGGGGTCGAGATCCGATCATCTTCGATAAAGTCGCCCATCCGGCCTTCGCCTTCCTGCCCGACCGGCATTTCCAGCGACAGCGGGTGCATCGACGCTTCCAGGGTGCGGCGCACCTTCGTCGAACTGATGCCCATGGCATCGGCAATCTCTTCCGGGGTCGGCTCGCGCTGCATCATTTGCTGGAGTTTATGCGAGGCGCGCTTGACCTGGCTGATCGCTTCACCCATATGCACCGGCAGGCGGATGGTGCGGCTCTGGTCGGCAATCGCGCGTGTGATCGCCTGGCGGATCCACCAGGTTGCGTAGGTGGAGAACTTATGCCCTTTGGTATAGTCGAACTTTTCGACCGCGCGCATCAGTCCAATATTCCCTTCCTGCACCAGGTCCATCATCGTCAAGCCATACGACGTGTACTTTTTGGCGATTGAGACGACCAGACGCAGATTAGCCTGGATCAGGTGCTGACGCGCCTCATTCCCCTGCGCGACCTGCTGTTCGTACATCATGCGCTCCTGCCAGGAACTGTACTCCTCGCAATCGAGCGCTCGCCGAGCGCGATGCCCGGCTTCCATCGCCTTTGCCAGCATCACTTCCTGTTCTGCCGACAGCAGCGGAACCTGGCCAATCTCCTGCAGGTACATCCGAACCGGATCATCGAGCGCCACATCGGTCAGGTCTGGCATTTCCGCCAGCAGTTCATCATCGCTGGTTGCACCGTGGTCGCCCATATCGAGCGGCGTTTCGACCACGCGAATGCCTTCCGCCTGCAGCGATGCATACAGCTGGTCGACGTCGGCGACGTGATATTCGGGTTGCGGAAGCGCTTCAAGGATTTCGTTGTAGGTGAGGAACCCGCGTGTGCGCCCGATATCGAGAAGATATTCAAGCGTTTGCGCCCACGCCTGCTGTGTTTGCTCCACGATCTCGGTGGTCATGGATTTGCCTTCTTGCATTGGCTTTACTGGCGGCCACGCAAAGGTGCATTACTCTGCGGGCCATGCGAATAACGACGATTCTGGTGAGTTTGGTATCTGGCAACAAGACGGGGCTAAGAGTGAATGACTCTAAGCCCCCAACTTCATTGCCTGACCAGAGCGCGAGCATGGCGCTCTGTTGTTTCTTGCGTTACTATACATTAGCAAGTGGTTAAAGTCAACCCCTTTATCCACGAATGTTATAAACACTTTGTCCACATTTTCCACAGCCATGAGATGTCACCTGACATTCGATCGGATCACCGCGTTCCCGGCGCCGATCTGGACAAGCCCGACCATTTCTGCGCATTCGTCGTGGCAGGATGCAGTGCTGTGCGTGGATGAGGCGTAGAATGATGCGGATATTATAATTGGAGCGAGTTACAACACTGGAGCCACGCCATGCCCTTTCACGAGTCGCTGTATGCCGCCGCCCGGCGCAATCAGAGCTGGTTGTGCGTCGGGTTGGACCCGGAGCCGGCGCGGATGCCGGATCATCTGCCGAAGGATGTCGATGGCATCTTTGCGTTTTGCGCCGCCATTATGGACGCCACCGCCGATCTTGTCTGCGCATTCAAGCCGAACGCCGCCTTCTTCGAGGCGCACGGCGCGGCTGGTTGGTCGGCGCTCGAACGGCTGATCCGGCGCCGTCCGGGTCCGCCGATCATCCTCGATGCCAAGCGTGGCGATATCGGTTCGACGGCTGAAGCGTATGCGCGCGCCATCTTCACGACGCTCGGCGCCGATGCGGTGACGTTGAGTCCGTATCTTGGCTGCGACGCGCTCGAACCCTTTCTGCGGTACGCTGATCGCGGGTGTTTCATTCTCTGTAAAACGTCGAATCCCGGCAGCAGCGATCTGCAGGATGCGCGGCTGGCGGATGGGCGCCCGGTGTATCTGGCAGTTGCCGAGATGGCGCGCGACCGCTGGAATACATACGGCAACGCGGGGCTGGTCGTTGGCGCAACGCACCCTGCGGCGCTGGCGGAGATCCGGCGCGCCTGCCCGGAGATGCTCATCCTGGCGCCGGGAATCGGGACGCAG
>DAOTWI010000445.1:0-4127 GCA_034436075.1 Roseiflexus sp. | reverse complement strand
CCTACTCCCTCAACGGAGAACCACACAATGAACGGTATTCTCAACGGTATGCGCGTCGTCGAGGGGTCGGCGTTCGTTGCGGCGCCGCTCGGCGGAATGACGCTGGCGCAGTTAGGCGCCGATGTCATTCGCTTCGACCCGATTGGCGGCGGGCTCGATTACAAACGCTGGCCCGTGACCCTCGACGGTAAGCACAGCCTGTTCTGGGCTGGTCTCAACAAGGGCAAACGTTCGATTGCCGTCGATATTCGCCACCCGCGCGGGCAGGAATTGCTGACGCGCCTGATCTGCGCACCTGGCGACGAGGCGGGATTGTTCATCACCAATTTCCCGGCGCGCGGCTGGCTCAGTTACGAGGCGCTGAAGGCGCACCGCGCCGACTTGATCATGGTCAACCTGCTGGGACGGCGCGATGGCGGCTCAGAGGTCGATTACACCGTCAATCCGCAGCTGGGGCTGCCCTTCATGACCGGTCCCTTCACTTCGCCGGAGGTGGTCAACCACGTGTTGCCTGCCTGGGACATTGTCACCGGGCAGATGATCGCGCTTGGTTTGCTGGCTGCCGAACGCCACCGGCGGCGCACCGGCGAGGGGCAACTGGTCAAACTGGCGCTGAAGGATGTCGGGCTGGCGATGATCGGCCATCTCGGCATGATCGCTGAGGTGATGATCAACGACGCCGACCGCCCCAAACAGGGGAACTACCTCTATGGCGCGTTTGGGCGCGACTTCGAGACCCTTGACGGCAAACGGGTGATGGTCGTGGGGTTGACTGACCTGCAATGGCAGGCGCTCGGCAAAGCGACGGGGCTGGCCGATGCCTTCAATGCGCTCGGAGCGCGGCTCGGTCTTGACATGAACGACGAGGGCGACCGCTTTCGCGCGCGGCGAGAAATCGCCGCCCTGCTGGAACCCTGGTTCCATGCGCGCACGTTCGCCGAGGTGCGCCGCATCTTCGAGCAGCACCGCGTCACATGGGGACCGTACCGCACCGTGCGCGAAGCCATTGCGCAGGATCCTGACTGCTCGACGGACAACCCGATGTTCAGCGTGGTCGATCAACCTGGCATTGGCGCATACCTGGCGCCTGCCTCGCCGTTCGATTTCAGCCAGATGCCGCGGTTGCCGGCGCAGCGCGCGCCGCGTCTCGGCGAGCACACCGACGAAATCCTGCTCGACGTGCTCGGCTTGAGTGAGGGCGAAGTCGGCAAACTCCATGATGAAGGGATTGTCGCTGGACTTGAAGACCTGTGAGGAGGCAGTATGAAACTCCCGGTTCATTTTTACAAACCGCTGGCGGCTGGCGCGCCGCAACCGATCCGCGAACTGCCGGTGCGTCCTGAGCGGGTGATCCACTTCTTCCCGCCGCACGTCGAGAAGATTCGCGCACGCATCCCCGAGACAGCGAAGCAGGTGGATGTGTTGTGCGGCAACCTCGAAGACGCCATTCCTATGGACGCTAAAGAAGCGGCGCGCGCCGGGTTCATCGAAGTCGCCCGCGCCACTGATTTTGGCGACACGGCGCTCTGGGTGCGGGTCAATGCCCTCAACAGCCCCTGGGTCCTCGACGACATCGCCGAAATTGTTGCGACCGTCGGCAATAAACTCGATGTGATGATGATCCCCAAGGTCGAGGGACCGTGGGACATCCACTTTGTCGATCAGTACCTGGCGCTGCTTGAGGCGAAGCACCAGATTCAGAAGCCAATCCTGATCCACGCACTGCTGGAAACGGCGCAGGGCATGATGAACCTGGAGGCGATTGCTGGCGCCAGCCCACGCATGCACGGCTTCAGCCTGGGACCGGCGGACCTGGCGGCGTCGCGCGGCATGAAGACCACCCGCGTTGGCGGCGGGCACCCGTTCTACGGCGTCCTCGCCGATCCGCAGGAAGGGCAGGAACATCGCCCCTTCTACCAGCAAGACCTGTGGCACTACACGATTGCCCGCATGGTCGATGTTGCGGTGGCGCACGGGTTGCGCGCCTTCTATGGTCCGTTCGGCGACATTAAGGACGAAGCCGCTTGCGAGTCGCAGTTCCGCAACGCCTTCCTCCTCGGCTGCACCGGCGCCTGGTCGCTCGCGCCGAACCAGATTCCGATCGCCAAGCGCGTCTTCAGCCCCGATGTCAATGAAGTTCTGTTCGCTAAACGCATCCTCGACGCCATGCCCGACGGTTCCGGCGTCGCCATGATCGACGGCAAGATGCAGGACGACGCGACCTGGAAGCAGGCAAAGGTGATCGTCGATCTGGCGCGCATGATCGCGAAAAAGGACCCCGACCTGGCGCAGGCGTATGGTCTTTGAGGAGAGGAGAGCGGCATGAGCGGCAAAACCAATCCCGGCAATTTTTTCGAGGATTTTCGGTTGGGGCAGGAGCTCGTTCACGCCACCCCACGCACGGTCACTGAAGGGGATGTGGCGCTCTACACCTCGCTCTACGGATCGCGGTTTGCGCTGACCTCCTCGACGCCGTTTGCGCAGACGCTGGGGCTGGAGCGCGCGCCAATCGACAGCCTGCTCGTATTTCACATCGTGTTTGGCAAAACCGTGCCCGACATTTCGCTCAATGCGATTGCCAATCTTGGCTATGCCGGCGGGCGCTTCGGCGCAGTCGTGTATCCCGGCGACACCCTCTCGACCACTTCGATGGTCATCGGGCTACGGCAGAACAAGGACGGCAAAACCGGCGTCGTGTACGTCCATTCAGTCGGCGTCAACCAGCGCAACGAAACAGTGCTCGAATACACGCGCTGGGTCATGGTGCGCAAACGCGATCTGGAAGCGCCGGCGCCGGAGACGGTTGTGCCGGCGCTGCCCGAGTCGGTCGCTGTGACCGATCTGACCGTTCCCTACCGGTTGCAAGCGGGGCAGTACGATCTCGCGCGCGCCGGAAGCCCATACCTGTGGGAAGATTACGAAGTCGGCGAGAAGATCGACCACGTTGACGGCGTCACGATTGAAGAAGCCGAGCATATGCAGGCGACGCGCCTGTACCAGAACACGGCGCGGGTGCACTTCAACCAGCATGTCGAGAAAGAAGGACGTTTCGGGAGGCGGATCGTCTACGGCGGGCACATCATCAGCCTGGCGCGCGCGCTGTCGTTCAACGGGTTGGCGAACGCCCTGAGCATCGCCGCGATCAACAGCGGTCGCCACACCAACCCGAGTTTCGCTGGTGACACGATCTACGCCTGGTCGGAAATCCTTGACAAGATGGAGATCCCGGGGCGTTCGGACATCGGCGCGTTGCGGGTGCGCACCGTCGCCGCCAAAGACCGCGCGTGCCACGACTTCCCGTACCAGAACGCCGACGGAACCTACGACCCGGCAGTGGTGCTCGACTTCGATTACACCGTGCTCATGCCGCGGCGAATTTAACCTTTGGGGTGTGCACCGAACCACAGCATGCCGTTACTATCGTCGCATTCACCCGAATTCGACATGATTTCGGTCATATTTCCATTTTGCCGGGTTTCTGGCAATATAACGGCGAACGATGCGCAGGGCGCGTTCATTGCGGATGATACGGTCGTAAAAACGCGCCTGCCATCCAAACCCGGCATACCCGTTGTGGTGACACCAATACGAGACGGCGGATTTATACGAACGAATAATGGCGCCCAATGACCCCGCCCGTGGGGATATACGCGCCATGGGGTTGTCGGGGTCACGCGCCGCCGGCGACGTCACCGGGGGTTCCAAAATCGCCACAATCCCGTGGATATGGTTGGGCATCACCACGAACGCATCAATTGCCGCGTTTGCCGTCGTGTGGTGAGGGATGTGCGCCCAATAATCGCGGGCGATTTCGCCGATGGGCGAGAGGCGCACAACGCCATTTTCCACCACGCCGAAAAACGTCTGGCGGTCGCGTGTACAAATCGTGACGAAATACCAGCCAGCGCCGCCATAATCCCATCCGCGCAGGCGGGCGGTTTCAATGCGGTATTTGCGTTTGAACAGCGTCACGGTATTGTCCAGTGATGGATGGAAGGGCAGGATGCCGGGTGAACGGATACGGTGATGCATGCCGTTCAGAGATATTACCGTGCGTCGTTCAAAAACGATACCATGCGCCGCGCCACGCGCCGCGTCGTCGTCGTAGAGACGTTGCATTGCAACGT
>DAOTWI010000444.1:0-7252 GCA_034436075.1 Roseiflexus sp. | reverse complement strand
AATCTGCGCGTAGTTGGCGATCACTGGCTGTTTGGCACCGGTCCCGCAGGGTATGCGCCATACTACATGACGTATTACCCTCACGATGCGCGCTCGACGCACAATAACTATCTCGATATTATCGCCCAGTTCGGGGTGGTCGGTTCGATGGTCTGGCTCTGGTTCGCGGTTGCGAGCACGCGCGAGGGGTTTCGGCTGTATCGCGAAGCGCCGCCGGGGTTTCTCAAAACTGCTGCACTGACGGTCGTCAGCGGCTGGATCGGCGCGCAGGCGTCGATGTTCTTTGGCGACTGGATGCTGCCATTCGCGTACAACCAGACGATTACCGGCTTCAAATACACGGTCTACAGCTGGTTTTTCGTTGGTCTCTTGATCAGCCTGCGGCATATGATCGAGCGTCAACGGGCGCCAGCAACGACGAGCAGCAGCGTATGAAGCGCCTGAAGATACTGGTTATCGGCTTTCTTCTGGTTACCGGTCTGGCGCTGCCGCTGGCGCCTGCATCAGCGCAGCGCAGCCGCTGGACGACGCCGTTCGAGGTGTCGCCGCCAGTTCCAGCGGACACGTCGGCACAGATAACGCCGACGCCGCTTCCTGCCGGGCAGAAAGACGTGCGCTACGGCTCCTCCTGGTTCCCAAGCATGGCGATTGGTCCAACGGGCAGCGTGCATATTGTGTGGTTTGGCGGCATCGCAACCACTGCTGGCAATGAGGGCAGCATCGATCTCTTGATGTACCGCGAATTGCGCGACGGCGTCTGGTCGCCATTCAATGACGTTGTGCAAACGGCTATCGGCGGATATACCGTTCGGAACAGCATTGTTATGAGCCGTGACGGTAAACTGCACGTGTTACTGCGCATGGGAACGACCATCCGGCATGTCAGCGTTCCCTGGGATCGCGCGTGGACGGCGGCGGCGTGGAGTGAGCCGCGCACGGTTGGCGCAAGCGGCTATTATGTGGCGCTGGGGGTCGATAGTCTGGCGCGATTGCATGCGTTCTGGTCGCAGGGTGTGCCGGACGAGCCGGGAAAGCCGCGCCCGGAATGCCCGGGTTGCGCCAATCTGTTCTATCGCTATTCCGACACCGGCGGCGAGAGTTGGTCGGAACCGGTTAACCTCTCGAATTCGCCGTATGGGGACAACCGGCCCCAGGTGAAAGTCGACGGCCGTGACCGGGTTCACGTGGTGTGGGACCAGGGGAAGGACTGGTATGTCGGTCTGGGCAAGCCAAAACAGGGGGTCTACCGTCGTTCGGATGATCGCGGCGAAACGTGGCGGCCGCCAGTCTATTTCACCGTTCCCGACGATGCAGTGCAGCAGACAACGATTGGCATCGCCGCCGGTGATAACCCGATCGTCGTCTATCGCACGCTGAAAGGGGCGATCTACTACCAGTATTCGCGTGACGGCGGCGATACCTGGAGTCGACCCGACATGCTGCCCGGCGTTGTTGCGCGCGATACCCGCGGGAATGATCTCGACCAGTACTCGATGGCCACAGATGGAGAAGGGAATGTCCATCTCCTGGTGGTGGGCTACCCGACGGCAATGCCGGGCATTGCGCCCGGCGCTGTGCCATCAATGGTGCTGCACCTGGTATGGAATGGTTCGCGCTGGAGTCTGCCTGAGATCGTGTCGGCAAACGAGTTCTATCCCGAATGGCCTGTCATTGCGGTGTCGAATGGCAATACACTTCACGCTGTCTGGTACACGCGCCGGGGAGACGGCATGCCAGCGGATGAGCGTGATCGCTACCGTATCTGGTACAGTGCACGCCAGCTTGATCTTCCCGAAACAGCGCCGCTGCCATTGTTTACCCCCGTTCCGACAGCGGCGCCAACCGCTGCGCCAACCGCAACTCCAATCCCGCCTACCCCCACGCCGCTTCCCGCAGATGTAGCGACAGCGCCGCCGATCAGCGGTCCTCCCCGCTGGGAGATGGCGGCGTTGCCAGTGCTGGCGCTGGCGCTGCTGCCGCCAATTGGCATCATCTTTGGCGTCTATGCCCTGCGCCGTTGGGGAAGGCGCAGGTAGCACAGCACTCTGCGCTACCGCGACATCAATGGCAGAAACACCCTCGACCGCACCTCGACCGGCGTCCCCCAGGTGACAATCAGCGTGGGACGGGCTTCTGCAACGAAATCCCCCGCCTCTGAGGCGTGCAGGTACTTGCTGGTGTGCATTGGCTCTGCCGCCGTGTAGAGCGCAATGTTCAGCGGTGTTCCAGCAGCATATGCCTCAGCGACTACGATCGTTGCATCCCAGGTGTAGGAGACGCCTGGGAAGAGCGGTTCGCGCGGATTGCGCGGGGTGACGGTCACGCCGCCATAGTTGCGTCGCGCGAGCGGTCCGTTGTTCCACGTCACGCCGGTCTCCGTCCAGTCGGGATCGACGGTGAACAGTTGAATAAGCGTAGGTGGAGGACGATCGTCTGGATTAGGGGCGTTGATGTCGCCTGACTGGCTCCAGTGCGTGACGATCAGCCGCGCATTGATGATCGTCTTGCCACGCGGGATCTGGTCGAGATTGAAGCGCAGGTATGCGCGCGCAAAGCAGGGAAAATCGGCGATGCCGGATTGGCTGGCGACCCAGAGACTGGTATCTTCACCGCGAGTGAAGGGCGGGTTCGAGCCAGGCTTGATTGGTGAGTCGGGGTTGCCCTCGTGCCCGCCGTTGCAGTTGCCGTCAGCGCCAACGCTGGCATCGATGACCGTGCTGCCAGGTAAGCCGCGGCGGATGGTCGTTGTGCCTTCGGCGCGCGACAGCGGAATGTTCATCGTCGCTGGACCCAGCACTAATCCTCCCCAGGTATCGGGGCGGGTCGTGTTGAGTGTTTCGGGCCACGTCTGAACCGGCGCCACGCCGCTGCTGTCTGGCGCGTCACGGTCGAAGAGTTGCAACCCCATCCCCATCGTTCGCCCATGCGGTGGCCCGCTCAATCCGAGCGTCTGCCAGGGAATGCGGAAGGTAACAGCCCAACCAAAATCCAGACCGCAGTCGTTGCTGTTCGGTCCGGGGTTGCACGACCATTGTGCGCCTGGAAGATGGCGCCACGACCCGTTCCATGCCGTATTCCAGGCGCTGCCGTTGCCGCGCGCCTGGCGCTGGTAGGGACGGCTGTACTCCTCGCCACCGGCGCCCCACTTCGCCAGAAAGACATAGTCATCGGTTCCCGGCGCGCCTGTCCGGTCGCCAGTGATATCCAGATAGAGCGCCGCACCGTCGTAATCGTAGCTGGTCGGGCTGCTATTCACGTCCGGGTTGTACTCGTGCCACAGGTAATAGTCGATGACGCTCATGAACACCTGCAACTCAGAGGGCGTATAGGCAACACGTACATCAGCGTAGTTGCGCCCTGGAATGGAGGCGACACGATTGGCAACATCGACGCGACCAAACCAGAAAATGGCGGCAGTCCCCCAATCGATCCGGCTGGCAAAATACGGTGCATGCACCCAGCGCAGCGGCTGTGTCGCGGCTGGCCCCGGTTGCACTGGCTGGAGCAGGGTCAGAAGAAGGATGCTCACAAGGAGCCATGGTTTCATACGAGATCCTTTCTGGCGATCGACGCGCGTAGTGGATACACCACTAATAGGAAGATCAACTAGATGTTGAACAATCTTGTGATCGGCGCTGGCTTCGACAGGCTCAACCAGCGCCAACCGCTCCGCGCCTCGGGGCGCGTGCGCACCAGGCGTCGGCCTGCGCCGGCGCTTCCCGGCGTGTGAAGGCGGATGGCTGGCGGTAGTCCCAAAGGCGCGAATTCATTCGCCGGCTCGCTACTGGCGCGCCTCGCAATGACGGCGGCGCGTGGTTTTCGGAAAGGCTCTCAAATGGTCTTTCGCGGGAATAGTAGCATGTCGGGTCTGCGCGCGACATGACATGCGTATCACAATTCCAAAGGATGCGCAGACATAAGTTACAGAATTATCACCCTCCATCCGCCGCGATACAGAGCGCCGTCATCCCGGCGTGCTAGGGTAGAGCCGTCTGAAAAGCATTGTTGACGAGACCAGCAGGCACAGGGAAAACGATCCTATGGCGGTCACCACATCAGCGGCATCGACGGATGTTGCAACACTAACGACACGCTCGCATGAGCGCGTGTTTATGATCCTGGTATGGGCGCTGGCGCTAATATTCAGTTCGCTGCCTATTCTCGCCGGGTATCTGTTCGCAACTTCAGAGCATCAGTTTGTCGGAATCGTGTACAACATGCCGGATCACGCGCAGTACTTCGCCTGGATGCGCGATCTGGCGCGTGAGCCGCTGGCGCCGAACCGGTTGACGCCAGAGCCGAATGATCCGGCGTTTTTCAATCTGCTCTGGTGGACAGTGGGGCGTGTCGGGGCGCTGACCGGACTTGAGTATGCGGCGCTCTGGTCGGGGCTGCGGCTTGTGGCGGCAGGAGCGGTGCTGGCAGCAGGGTATGCCTTTCTGAACCTGGCAGTTGCCGATGTACAGCAACGGCGGCTGGCATACCTGATCTTCATCTTCGGCGGCGGCATTGGGTTTATCTGGGTGATCGTCAAGCACCTCTATCGCCTTCCCGAAGCGCCATTTCCGTTCAACATTTACACGGCTGAGGCCAATACCTTTTGGATTCTGACAGCGTTTCCCCATTTCGGCATGGCGCTGGCGCTGATCGTGGCAATGATGGCGCTGTTGCTCCAGGCAATTCGCACGGGACATTATCGCTATGCCGTAGCATGCGGCGTTCTGGGGGCAATTCTGGGGTTGCAGCATGCTTACGATCTAATCACAATCTACGCTGTGATGGGATTGTTTGGCCTGCTCGTCTGGCTGCGCGACCGGCGTTTTCCCGCGTTTCTGTTCCGCTGCGGTCTGATTATTTTCGCGCTCTCCGCGCCGGCTGCGGCGTATCTGTCGGCGCTCGTGCTCCTCGACCCCACCTGGGGCAAAAAATTGAGCCAGTTCGATAATGCTGGCGCCTGGACGCCGCCGCCGTGGGAGTTGCCGATCCTGCTGGGGTTTCCTTTCTTGCTCGCGCTGCTCCACTTCCGCCCTCGCACTTTGCAGAGCCGGAGTGATGCAGACGTGCTCGTTGCAGTCTGGTTTGTGCTCCACTTCGTGCTGGCGTATCTGCCGGTCAAGTTTCAGATCCATCTGCTGCTCGGCTGGCAGATGCCGATTGCCATCCTGGCGGCTGCGGCGATTTCAACCCGCGTTGTGCCCTGGTTTCAACGGCGCCGGGTTGCCTTGCTGAAACCGGCGCTCGCCATCCTCTTTGGTCTGATAGTCGCAACCAATGTTTACCTGGTTGCCTGGCGGTTTGTTGATTTCCGCCGTCTCGAAGCGCCCTACTACCTCACGCGCGGCGAGGCGGCGTCGCTGGCGTGGCTCGAAGCGCACACTACTGCCAGAGATGTGGTACTGGCGGATCTCGAGTATGGGCAGCATGTGCCGGTGCGCTCCGATGCCCGTGCGTTCCTGGCGCATTGGGCGGGCACGCTCGATTTCTTTGACAAAAAGGCGATGGTGCGCGAGGTGTTCGATCCCGCCGTTTCCGATGCGCGTCGTCGGGAGATACTCTCCTCCTATGGAGTGACCTATATCGTCGCTCGTGAGCGCGACCAGGCGACGGCTGCGCTCGATCCGGCGGTTGGGCGCTATCTGACCGTCGTGTTTTCCGAGGGCGATACGACGATTTATCGAGTGACACCGGCACATCTGCCGAATGGATAGCATACTATGAGGCTCATCTTCCGGTTCCGGGTTGAAATCCTGCTTTTCCTGATTCTGCTGGCGTGCTACGCCTACTTTCCGCCGCGCTGGGCGGATTGGAATCAGAACTCGCGGCTGAACCTGACGCTGGCGATTGTTGATGACAGTTCCTTCCAGATCGACCGGTTCGTTGCCAATACCGGCGATTATGCGAAGTATAACGGGCATTACTACAGCGATAAAGCGCCTGGTACGTCATTCCTTGCCGTTCCAGTGTACGCTGCCATTCGCCCGGCGCTCCAGGCGGCGCCGGTTCAGCGGATCATCGAGCGAGCCGGTTCGTCGGCGGCGTTTGGCGAGACGCTGCGACCCGATGGGAGCGGGCTGGCGACGGAGAAGGTCTATTTCGCGCTGGTGTTGATGATTGTGTCGTTCGTGACGGTTGCCGTTCCCTCGGCGCTGCTCGGCATTGTGCTCTATCGTTTTCTCGCATTGTTCAATCTGGCGGCTGGCTGGCGCGTGGTCATCACGCTGATCTACGGGCTGGCGACGCCTGCCTTCCCCTATTCGAACGCGTTTATGGGGCATCAGCAGGTGGCGGCGATGCTGTTTGCTTCGTTCTGGATCGCGTTCCTCATCGGGCAACACCGCCTGTCGCCGCGCTGGTCGCTGCTCATCGGCGTGTTGCTGGGATGGACGCTGATCACCGAGTATCCGGCGGCGCTGATTGTCGCGGGTGTCGGGCTGTATCTGCTGGCGGCGCTGCCAGACCGGCGCTGGATCGCGGGTGCGGCGCTGGCGGGCGTGCCGCCGCTGGCGTTGATGATGGCATACAACTACACGATCTTTGGAACCGTGATGCCGGTCGGTTACAAATATTCGGAGTTGTGGCAGGCGGAACATCAGTCCGGTTTTATGAGCCTTGCCGGTCCGAACCGCGAGGCGCTGTGGGGCATTACCTTCGGTGTGCACCGCGGTCTCTTCCTGCTGGCGCCGGTATTGCTGATCGGTTTGGCGGGGTTCGTCGCCTGGTGGCGGAGTGGAACGCACCGCCGTGAACTGGCGGTCTGCGCCTGGGCGGTCGTCAGTTTCCTGCTGTTCAACGGGTCGTCGGTGATGTGGAGCGGCGGTTTCGGCGTCGGCCCGCGCTACCTGGTTCCGATGCTGCCGTTTCTGGCGTTCGGCATCGGGGCATTCGTTGCAACGTGGGGAGCGCAATGGTGGGCGCGCGTTGTGCCAGGCATTACTGGTGTCTGGTCGTTCCTGAACGTGTGGGCGCAGGCGATTGGCGGGCAGAGTTTCCCGCAGTATCAGCCGAACCCGTTGCTCGATTACTCGCTGCCGGAACTTGCTTCGGGCAACGTGGCGCGCAATCTGGGCATGGCGCTGGATCTCGGCGGCTGGGCAAGCCTGACGCCGCTGGCGCTGGTCGTGTTGATGGGGATGGTCATGCTCTTCCATTCGATGGAGAAGCCGTCGTTTCAGGCAGAAAAGCGTTGGGTTGAGAGCCGGGAACTGAGAACCGAGAACTGAGAACTGAGAACTGAGAACTGAGAACTGAGAAC
>DAOTWI010000443.1:0-3046 GCA_034436075.1 Roseiflexus sp. | reverse complement strand
CGGGGAGCGGTCGTTCCGTGTGCGCTGGGAGGACGTGATCAATGCGCAGCCGGATGTGGTTTTGCTCATCCCCTGCGGCTATTCCGCCGAGGCTGCGCAGCGCGAATGGGACTCACTGCCGCGCCCGCCAGGGTGGTTCGACATTCCGGCGGCGCGTGCGGGTCGGGTATATGCGCTAGACGCCAACAGCTACTGCTCGCGCCCTGCGCCGCGCGTGGTCGAAGGGATCGAACATCTGGCGCGCCTGTTGCATCCTGAGGGTTTTCCGCAGGAAGGAACAGAATTATGAAGGCTGCTGATCGCGTCGAGACGCGCATGGTCTTTCCGGTGTTTCCGATGACCGCTCCAGTTGCATAGCGCGTGAGAGGACACGGATGTACGCGGGTCGTGACGGATTTCCACGGATCAGCCGCATTCCACTACAAACGGATCCGTGCGAGTCCGTCGCCTCCGTGTGTATCCGTGTCCTGCTGGTTGCATAGCACGTGAGAGTACACGGATGTGCACGGGTCGTAACGGATGTCTAATGAAGTTTGAGAAAATAATCCGGTATCGCCACGTCCAGCCCGCGCAGGCGGGCTTTGCAGCAGGAGCCCGCGGCTTATGGCGTTTGAGAACATAATCCGGTATCGCCCAATGGAGCCCGCGCAGGCGGGCTTCGCAGCAGGAGCCCGCGGCTTATGGGTTTTGAGAACATAATCCGGTATCGCCCAATGGAGCCCGCGCAGGCGGGCTTCGCAGCAGGAGCCCGCGACTTTAGTCGCCGGGCAGGGAGGCGGATAGCGGAATAATTTTTCAAAGTCCATCAGACTGGTCGCTTCCCGCTACACAGGGATCCGTGCGAATCCGTCGCATCCGTGTGTGTCCGTGTCCCATACCACGTGTATCCGTGTCCCATACCATAAGCCACGACTGCCATGGTTGTAACAGACGCCCTTGGGCGACGCCTGGAACTGAAGAACCCGCCGCAGCGGATTGTGTCGCTCGTGCCAAGCCTGACCGAATGGCTGTTCGAGGTCGGGCTTGGCGCGCGCGTTGTGGCGGTCACCGACTACTGCATCGAACCGGCAGCGGCGCTCACCGGCATGCCGCGCATTCGCGGGACGAAGAACCCCGACCGGGCGAAGATTATTGCCCTGCAACCCGATCTGGTCATCGCCGATCAGGAGGAGAACCGCGAGCGCGATGTGCTGGCGCTGACGGCGGCTGGCATTCCGGTGTATGTCACTGCGATCCGCAGCGTCGCCGATGTTCTGGAGCAGTATGAACGCCTCGCCGCTGTGCTCGGAGCAGCAGATGCGGCGGCGCCGGGTCTTGCGGCGCTGCGCACAGCCCTCGCCGAAGCGCAGCAGCAGATGCCATCGCGCCGCATTCCGGCGCTCGCCTTCATCTGGCGCGACCCCTGGATGGCGGTGGGGGCGGAAACGTATGCAGGCGACGTGCTGGAACAGTGCGGCGCCGACAATCTCGGTCGCCGGTTGCCGGGACGCTACCCGCGCGCTGCGCTGGAGGAGTTCATGCGCCTGCAACCGGAGGTCATTCTGCTGCCGGATGAGCCGTATGCGTTCAGCGCACGCGATCTGGAGGCGTTTGCGCCGTATGGTGATGTTCCGGCGGTGCGGGATGGGCGCATTCTGCTGTGTGACGGCATGCTGCTGACCTGGCCCGGTCTGCGCGCCGTCCGCGCGTTGCGGGTGTTTGCGGGGGTGATTGCGGGTGGGGAGAGATGATATGGTTGTCGTCCACGAAGGACACGAAGGAGCACGAAGAAGGGACAGTTGTGTTTCTGACGGGAAGGAACAATAGCCATGGCTCTCACGCTCGACTCTGACCGTTTGCGGCGCGTGCGGGGCGCGCTGCTTGGTCTCGCCGTTGGCGATGCGCTCGGCACAACGCTCGAGTTTACGCCCGCGCTCGATCCTTTTACCCCGCGCGTCACGCAGATTGTCGGCGGCGGACCGTTCCGGTTGCCTCCTGGCGGATGGACCGATGACACCAGCATGGCGCTCTGTCTTGCCCAGAGTCTGGTCGCAACCGGTGCGTGCGACCCGCGCGACCAGATGGAACGGTATGTGCGCTGGTGGAAGAACGGCGAAAACTCAGTTACCGGACGTTGTTTTGACATAGGGAACACGACGCGGGCTGCGCTGCAACGCTACCTGGATACCGGCGATCCGTTCGCTGGCGATTCCGACCCGCACGCTGCGGGGAATGGCTCGCTCATGCGCCTGGCGCCGGTCGTGCTGGCGGCGAGGAGTGAGGAGCAGGCGATTGAATGGGCGTCACTGCAATCACGGACTACCCACGCCGCGTGTGCGTGTGTCGATGCCTGCCGGTTCTATGCGCGCCTGATCTGGCGCGCGCTCGATGGCGCATCCAGAGTCGATCTCCTTGATCCCGCAGCCGGAAGCGACCTCGATCTGACAGCGAGCGTCGTCGCCGTTGCGCAGGGTTCGTACCGCCAGAAGATGCCGCCGCAGATCCGAGGCAGCGGCTACGTTGTCGAGTCGCTGGAGGCGGCGCTCTGGGCATTTCACCACAGCAGCACATTCGCAGAAGGCGCCATCCTGGCGGTCAATCTAGGGGAGGATGCCGACACGACCGGCGCGGTCTACGGGCAGCTGGCGGGTGCGCACTACGGTCTGGACGGCATTCCACCCGAATGGTGCGCCACGGTGCTCTGGGCGGATCAGATCATCGCGCTGGCGGATGCGTTGGCAGCCTCTCGGTAAGATGACCGTCACCTCCGCTGGCAGACGGCAGCAGGCAGGCGCCGGTCATCCAGTGGGTGTTGCCACGGCTTTCTCCCCGTGCAGCCCCGCGCCCGTGGGGCTTTGTGCGGTCAGCACGGGCATTTATGTCCGCGCGGGTGGGTTAGCTGGCGATTGTAGCGCTTGCGGCGATGAGATGGCCGTCGCCTCCGCCAGCGAACTCGCTGGTGGACGGTTGCCAGAGGCGCAGATGGCGCTGCGGTCGTGGGACCGGCGCGTCAGTAACGGTCATCTGAACGGCAAGACTCGCTGGTGGGCGGCTGCTGGCAGGGTCA
>DAOTWI010000442.1:0-4150 GCA_034436075.1 Roseiflexus sp. | reverse complement strand
GCCCTCCGCCAGGCGCAGGCGCTCTTCCAGAAAACCGGCGGGCTTCATGCCGCCGCGCTCTTTGGCGCTGACGGCGATCTCCTTGCGCTTCACGAGGACATTGGACGGCACAATGCGGTGGATAAACTGATCGGCGCGCATCTGCTCCAGGGGCGTCTCGGCGCATTGAGCCAGGCGATCCTGCTGGTCAGCGGGCGGGCGGGCTTCGAGATCCTGCAGAAGGCGCTGACAGCGCGCATCCCGGTGGTCGCAGCGGTCGGCGCTCCCTCGACGCTGGCGGTCACCCTGGCGCAGCAGTTCAACATGACCCTGATCGGATTCCTGCGCGGCGCGGCGTTCAATGTGTACGCCGGGGCACAGCGAATCCCAATAGAATGATTGAATTTCCTTATTATAACGCCCTCTTTCCCTCATTTTCGCCTGATCGTCCTCATGATGCAGCGCAACATCGGGTATACTGAAACCAACGTCGCTCTGATAAGAGGATCATCCTGACATTGAACAATCTCGCGCACGGCGATTGGCGTGGGCTTCGACAGGCTCAGCCCGCGCCAGCCGCTCCACAGGTACAGGCGTGATTGTCCAGGTTTTGGGTGATCGCTCTATGAGAACCGGTGTTCTTCCCCGGCGTGACGCAAGATTGTAACTGGCGTCACTAATATAGAAGGTGCGCCTGGTTGTTTCAAGGAGGAAAACAGTGGACACACCGCAGCGTGTCGAAATCCTCGGTCCGACCAGACCAGAGTGGTCGGAGATTCTCACGGTTGAAGCGCTCGATTTTGTGGCCGCCCTGGCGCGCCAGTTCGAGCATCGCCGGCGTGCGTTGCTTGCGGCGCGCGAGCAGCGCTGGGCAGACATCAGAGCGGGCGCGATGCCCGACTTTTTGCCTCAGACGGCTGAGATTCGCGGCGGCGACTGGAAGGTGGCGTCGATCCCCGCCGATTTCTCGAACCGGCGGGTGGAGATCACCGGTCCAACCGACCGGCGGATGGTGATCAATGCCCTGAACTCCGGCGCGCAGGTGTTCATGGCTGATTTTGAGGACGCGAATGCGCCGACCTGGGAGAATATGGTGCAGGGGCAGCTCAACCTGCGCGATGCCGTGCGCCGGACGATTACGTTCGTCAGCCCTGAAGGGCGCGAGTATCGCCTGAACGATGCCACTGCCACGCTGGCGGTGCGTCCGCGCGGCTGGCACCTCGTCGAGAAGCACCTGCACGTCGATGATGAGCCGGTGGCTGGCGCCTTTTTCGACTTCGGTCTCTACTTCTTCCACAATGCGCACGAGTTGATCCGGCGCGGCAGTGGTCCGTATTTCTATCTGCCGAAGATGCAGAGCCATCTGGAAGCCCGGCTGTGGAACGATGTGTTCAATTTTGCGCAGGAGCGGCTTGGCGTCCCGCATGGCACGATCCGCGCCACGGTGCTGATCGAGCATATCCTGGCTGCGTTCGAGATGGAAGAAATCCTGTACGAATTGCGCGCCCACAGCAGCGGGCTGAACCTGGGCCGCTGGGATTACATCTATAGTTTCATCAAGACATTCAATCATCGCAGCGACTGGATCTTCCCGGATCGCGCGCAGGTGACGATGACGACGCACTTCCTGCGATCAGCGGCGGAGTTGCTGGTCTATTCCTGCCACAAGCATGGCGCCCACGCGCTTGGCGGCATGTCGGCGTTCATTCCGAACCGGCGTGAGCCGGAGATTACCGAACGCGCGCTGGCGCAGGTGCGCGCCGACAAAGAACGCGAGGCGAAGCAGGGGTTCGATGGCGCGTGGGTGGCGCACCCCGATCTGGCGCCAACTGTGCTCGAGGTGTTCAACAACGCATATCAGGGCGACCATCAGATCCATTACGTGCCGGAGGTGCACGTGACCGCCGCCGATCTGCTGACCATCCCGCAGGGGACGATCACCGAGGCAGGGTTGCGCAACAACATCAATGTCGCGTTGCAGTACATCGAGGCATGGCTGGGCGGGCGCGGCGCAGTGGCGATTTTCAACCTGATGGAAGATGTGGCGACGGCTGAGATTGCGCGTTCGCAGGTGTGGCAGTGGGTGCGGTACAACGCCAGACTGGACGATGGCCGCACGATCGACGAAGCGATGTACAAAGCGATCCGTGAGACGGAATTGCACGCGCTGGTCTCAGCGCGCACGGGCGATCATCACTTCGCGCTGGCGGCTGAACTGCTCGACGAACTGACGCTGTCGCACGAATTCGTGGAGTTCCTGACCATCCCTGGCTACCGTCGTCTGGATTAAATGACACAAGGGAGTGTGACTATGGCTGCATTTCATCGAGATCAGGACATCGCCGAGCTGGAGCGCCGCTGGGCGACCGATCCGCGCTGGCAGGGCATCCGGCGCGACTATACCGCCGCCGATGTGGTGCGGTTGCGCGGTTCGTTGAAAGTCGAGTACACCCTGGCGAGCGTCGGGGCGCGACGGCTGTGGGACTTGCTGCACACTGAGCCGTATGTCGCCACATTCGGTGCGCTGACCGGCGCACAGGCGACGCAGATGGTGCGCGCTGGTCTCAAGGCGATCTACATGAGCGGCTGGCAGGTCGCTGGCGATGCGAACCTGGCAGGACAGACCTACCCCGACCAGAGTCTCTATCCGTCGAATAGCGTTCCGGCGCTTGTGCGGCGCATTAACAACGCGCTGATGCGCGCTGACCAGATTCACGCGCTGGATGGGAAGAACGACATCTACTGGTATGCGCCGATCGTCGCTGATGCTGAGGCGGGGTTTGGCGGCCCACTGCACGCCTTTGAATTGACAAAGGCAATGATTGATGCGGGCGCGGCAGGCGTTCACTTCGAAGATCAGCTGGCGTCGGAAAAGAAGTGCGGTCACCTGGGCGGCAAGGTGCTCGTGCCGACGTCGCAGTTCATTCGCACGCTGACGGCAGCGCGGCTGGCGGCGGATGTCCTGGATGTGCCGACGGTGCTGATCGCGCGCACCGATGCGCAGGCGGCGACGCTGCTCCTCTCCGATGCCGATGAGTACGACCGTCCCTTCATCACCGGCGAGCGCACGCCGGAGGGTTTCTATCGCGTGAAGAGCGGTCTGGACGCGGCGATTGCCCGCGGTCTGGCATATGCGCCCTATGCCGATCTGATCTGGTGTGAGACGGCGCATCCCGATCTCGACGAGGCGCGCCGGTTCGCCGAGGGCATCCACGCGAAGTTCCCCGGCAAGATGCTGGCGTACAACTGCTCGCCGTCGTTCAACTGGAAGCGCAACCTGGATGATGCGACGATTGCGAAGTTCCAGCGCGAACTGGCGGCGATGGGGTACAAGTTCCAGTTCATCACGCTGGCTGGCTGGCATATGATCAACTTCCACGCCTTCGAACTTGCGAAAGCCTACGCCGCTGAAGGAATGACCGCCTATGTGCGGTTGCAGCAGGCGGAGTTTGCAGCCGAGAAAGAAGGGTATACGGCAACCCGGCATCAGCATGAGGTGGGGACTGGCTACTTCGATGAAGTCTCTACCATCATCTCTGGCGGTATGTCCTCAACGACGGCGCTCGCCGGTTCGACGGAGGAGGAGCAGTTCCATTGATGGGGCTGTTGTGAGACGTGAATGTCATTACCGTCGTATGGGGCGTACCGCCGTGCGCCCCATTGACATTTCTGGTAGATTCCGCGAAGGGCACGAAGGCGCACGAAGCGGTGCGAAAATCGGGAGCGCCGGTTTGACCTGTGCCCGCCGTTGGAGCACGGCGGCGCCGTGCCTCTATCTATCGGGGGCGAGGCAGCGCTGTGCCTCTATCTATCGGGGGCAAGGCGGCGCCTTGCCCCTACATGTTGGCAAAAAAATAATGCAATACCCTGCACCTACTATCCGCCCTTTCACCCACAGCGACCTCGATGCGCTGTCGCCGCTGGTCGAGGCGCTCCACACGAGCGATGGCGATCCATTCGACCCGCAACGCACCCGCGACGCTTTGCGCATGTTGCTGGACCACTCGGAGTATGGCGCGGTTCACATCGCCGCCGTTGATGGCGAGATTGTCGGGTACATCGTCGGGTCGCTGGGTCTGTCGATCGAGGCGGGGGGACGGTTCCTGCTGATCGATGAGGTGTACGTGATGCCTGCGTGGCGCGGGCGCGGGCTGGCGCGCGCGCTGCTGGC
>DAOTWI010000441.1:0-2258 GCA_034436075.1 Roseiflexus sp. | reverse complement strand
CCGGCGGAACGCCCGCCCAGCGTACCCCCCGCAAGCGGGGGGTTGGGGGGTCAGTCGCCAGCCAAGGCGCAGCAGGGATGCGCTTTCTTGCCGCCTGACCATGCATGCCTGGACCTCTGCCCCTGCCCTTCCGCGACTCGCCCGAGGTCGTGCCGAACGCGCTGCCAGCTGACCGACGATTGGGATGAGGCGGGGGCAGGCGCCTGGTAACGTTGGCGCTGATCAGGGTGATGAGGTTGTCCGGCGGCGGAAGCGCGCACCACCGGTTGTTCAAACTCTATTGCCTGAAGAATCGTCTCGAGCGCGCGTCTCTGAAAACCGCTCATCAACCGGAGCTTTGGTAGTTCGCCTTCAATCACCTCGAGGAGAATCTCGGCTGTGCGGCGAGACTCCTCCCTGTTATGGTCAAGCAAAGGTTTGAGGCAAGTGTGCGCCGGAATATCACGTCGCGGCACACGTCGCGCGGCGACATGAAACTTGACATCTTCGACCAGTCGCTTGCTCTTGCTGATGCGATGACTGGCCTTTTCAGGGTCAGTACGCACGATTCTCTGCCGCAATTTTGTCAGCAGCCGAACTACTTCACAAATGCGGCTTCGAAACACCCAATCGGCAGGGTCAGAGGTTTTGTCAAAGCGAATAATCTGCACCTCATCAGCGAGATACTGCAATGCCGCGCCGATCTGTGCAGTGCGATCCTCGCCCGCAAAGGGTGAACCATCGAGCGGTTGATATCCGTCAATAACCTCGCGTCCTGTTAGCGTCAGATCGTACACGCCATAGGCAATCTGCTCAGCTTCGCGCTGTTCGATGAAGGTGAGCACTTCATCCGCGAGACGAATAAGCGCATCTTTGGACATGGAAGTCATAGAGCTGTAACCATTCACATCACATGGCAGGCGGCAGGGTTGGCGCCAACCGACCAGTCACGGCATCCTGCACCGCTTCCGTCAGCAGATCCCAGACCCGGCGACCCTGTTGGCGGCAGGTGGTCACGACGAACAAAATCCGCTCGACGAACCGATTATCGTCAGCGCTCTGCGCACTGAAACACTGCGTGCGCCAGATGACGGTTGGGTGCAGCGCGCGTTTGGCGGCGTTGTTGGTCGGCTCGACGCCGGGGGAGGTGATAAACGTCCATAACGCATCCCTCCAGGTTAACACCTCCTGGCTCAACCCGACCACTTTATACCATGTCTGGCGGCGCCTGTCCTTCAATGCGTTACGGATAGCCAATGGGATCGACTGCAGCACCCAGTGCAATCCAACGCGGTTGGTGCGACCAGCGTGGAACAACTGCCAGGCGCTGAACAAGGCGGTGATCTGAACCAACAGGTCGTTTGCCGACGGGTTGTCGCGCATGCTGTGCTCGGCGGACCGGACGGTGCGGTTCAGATACGCTCGGCAGAGTTGCTGTTGCGGGTCTGGATAGTGTTTGGAGGCGTCCCAGCGGTCTGAGTTGATGATGCCGCCAAACGTGGGAGTGAAGAGTGCATCCAGTCTGGTACGTCCACGGCTCGTGGTGATGCGGAAACCGATCGCCTGTGCGGTGACGCCGGTCCAGAGCCAGCAGCGCCGACTGGCATCGCGCCAATTTGTCTTGTCCATGCTGACTGCTGCGGTCGTCTGGACGGCGACGTGGATGGCAGTGTCGAGCGGCTCCAGCGCCTTGATTGACCGCTGGGCGCCAGCGACGACGCAGCCCAACCCGATTGGCGGGTCGTCGCGAGTGGTGGCAACCCAATCCTCGGCGGAAATGCCATCTGGTGCGAGGAGGCGCTCATCCATAGCGGTAGTATCGCGTCAACCTGCGGCGCTGTCAAGTAGTAAAAAATATTCCTGAAAGGTTACTGGTCATCATCGTCGCGTGCACATCATGACGAGCAGATATGCAACCCTTCCTCCAGAGCATCGTGTCTTACTTCATCAATGCTTTACTGGAATGTAGCCGTCATGAAAGCATATTCGAGCACGTATGTCAACCCGTAAACCCCACAGGACAGGGCATGTGCAAAGTCGGGAGGCGGCGCACCAACAAAAGCGCCTTTCTATTGGAACCTTACCAAAACCAACCCGACCAGGAAAGGCGCCCTGAACGCTCCCACGATCCCGTTCACGCTTCCACTGCCGCCTGACCTGCCGTTCGCCTTCAGCATCCAGGCCTTGGACGATCGCCTGGAGACGGTGACGGACCACCGGGCGATCAGCGGCAGTCGGGCGGCGCAGCGTTCTCGCCGCGCCAGGCGCGCGCCTCCCCG
>DAOTWI010000440.1:0-6904 GCA_034436075.1 Roseiflexus sp. | reverse complement strand
GCGAACCGCGCTGGCCCCACGGGAAACGCGCCGCCGCCGCGATCAGCCACGATGTCGATTACCCCGAAGTCGTGCGCTGGCTGGAGCCATTGCGCGTGCTGGCGCGCCAGGGCATGCGCGGACTGCCAGCGGCAATCGATGTGATGACCGGCAAGCGTCATCACTGGCAGTTCGACGCCTGGTTGGCGCTCGAACGCGACCTTGGCGCGCCATCCGCCTTCTACTTCGTGGCGCGCCAGGGTTCGCTGCGCGAATATGCCTTGGGAACGCCCGATTCCTTCTACGACATTCGAGCGCCGCAGTTCCGCGCCCTGTTTCGCACCCTGATCGATGCAGGGTGCGAAATCGGACTGCACAGCAGTTACAACGCCTATGCCAGCATCGAGCAGTTTGAACGTGAAAAACGCCTGCTCGAAGAAGTCGCTGGCGTGCCGGTCGTCGGAAACCGGCATCACTACTGGCATCTGGACCCCGTCAATCCCGAAGCGACCCTGGC
The DNA here is from genome assembly GCA_034436075.1 of Roseiflexus sp. Lineage (GTDB taxonomy): Bacteria > Chloroflexota > Chloroflexia > Chloroflexales > Roseiflexaceae > Roseiflexus. Next base: position 6,408 of record DAOTWI010000440.1, on the reverse strand, counting down.
GATCCATGAACAACTCGGCTTCACTTATGACGCTTCGCTGACCCACGACCGGTATATTGGCTGGCGGCGCGGATCGTGCTGGCCCTTCTTTCCGTTCATCCAGCAGGAACGCCGTGAACTGCGCACCCTCCAATTGCCGACAGGGTGGATGGATAGCCAGCTCTTCCTGCAGCGCGATGCCAATCCCGGTGAACCGAACCAGGTGCTGCGCGCCCTTGCCGACCGGACCGCCGCTCAGGGCGGGTTGCTGCTCGTCAATGTCCACGACTATGTGTTCGACGATGCGCTGTTCCCTGGTTGGGTTGCAACCCTGCGGCGACTGTGGGAGCATCTGCTGGCGCGCGGCGATTTCTGGATGGCGGCGCCGGCTGAAATTGCGGCGCACTGGCATACGCGCTACCAGCGTCTCCTGGCATCGAGCGCCGGTCTTGGCGTCGAACGCAGCCTTGCGGCTGGCGCTCCGTTATAATTGGCGCACAGGCTTCCTCTGCGAATGTGATCGTGTCCAGAGGCGCGGGGCGAGAGGCGATGGGAGCGCACGGTCGTCTTCAGCGAACGGGATAGTGCTCACACCTATGCACACGCTGTTTGTCGCGCTGATCCTGCTGGCGCCGCCGCCATTCAAGCCCTGGCTGATGCGGACGCTGCTCGGCGCGCGCATCGGTCGGAATGTGCGCATCGGCTGGTTCGCCGGCATCTCGGCGCGCCACATCGCCATCGGTGATGAAAGCGATATTCGAGCGCTGACCTTTATCAGCTGCCATGGCGATGTGATCATCGGGCGCTACTCGATCATCAGCAGTTTCGTCCTGGCGTATGGCGCGGCAGACCTGATCGTCGGCGATCATTCATACATCGGTCCGCAAACGTTCATCAATTGTGATGAATGCGTCCGAATCGGCGACTATTCCGCACTTGGCGCGCGCTGCATGGTCTACACCCACGGATCCTTCTTTCCGTACACCGAAGGACACTGGGTAAAGTTCGGTCCAGTCGCGATCGGCGACCATGTCTGGTGCGCCGCTGGCGTTTTCATTCATCCAGGGGTGACGATTGGCGACCATGTGTTCGTCAATTCACGCTCGGTCGTCACGCGGAATGTCGCGTCCGGCGATGTGGTCGAGGGCTTTCCGGCGCAGACCGTCACGACCATGAATCGCCTGAAACGGAGCATGTCGCCGCGCCGCCGCGATGCTGCTGCGCGCCAGATGCTTGAGCACTTCGTCGATCTCGGGTTACGGCGTGAACTGCGCCTCGATGTCGCGCACCGCGATGGACAGGTTGCCTTCCAATATCGCGGGAAGCAGTATCAGGTGCTGTGTATTCCTTCCGACGGCGATCTGCCGTCGCTTGAGAATGAACACACCCGTTGCATCGTCGCCCTGGTGACCCGCCCTGGTTGGACGCCGTCAGCAGGCGCGACGGTTTACCCGCTCGACCTGATTGCATACCGAACCCCGCGTAGCAACGACCCGATCCATCACGCATTACGCACCTTTCTGATGCGCTACTACGGCGTGCAGGTCGAGTACGACGATGCTGCAAAGTAACGGGATTGTCACAGAGCGCCCGACATCCCTTTCATCCCCCCGTCATCAGCGCCGCTCATAATCCACGTGCAATGTGGTGAATGGGCGTCGCTTCTGGATGCCGCTCCGCTCATTGCTGACGCATCGTGCGAACGTCACAGAGAAAGGCGCTGGCATGCATCTCTCGCTGGTCATTCCCTGCTTTAACGAATCGGATAGCATCGATCAGATGCGTGCGCAACTCAACGACATTCGCCCCGAACTGGCGCGCCGTGGTCCGTTTGAGTTGGTGCTGGTCGATGATGGCAGCACTGATGACACGTATGAGCGGTTGAATGCCGCATTCGCTGATTGGGATCAGGTGCAGATCGTGCGTCATGATCGCAATCGCGGTCTTGGCGCCGCGTTGCGCACCGGATTCGCCCACGCGCGCGGCGAGGTCATTGTTGTGACCGATAGCGATGGCACCTACCCATTTACCACCATTCCCGCCATGCTCGACATGCTCACGCCGGACGTCGATATTGTCACATCATCGGCGTACCACCCGAAGGGCGGCGTGGAAGGCGTGCCCGCCTACCGGTTGCTCTTCAGTCAGGGTGCGTCGCTGATCTACCGGCTGCTGGTGAACCGCCACATTCATACCTACACCGCTATGTATCGCGCATATCGCCGGCGCGTCATCGAGGCCGCGCCGCCCACGCTCGAAGGGTATGTGGTGATGGCGGAAATCCTGGTGAATGCGTTACTGGCGGGGTATCGCGTCGCCGAATACCCGGCGGTGCTGCATGTCCGCAAATTCGGCCAGTCGAAGGCGAAAATCTGGCGCATCACCAAATCGCATCTGCGCTTCCAGGCGCAGATTCTACGGCGGCGTCTGACGGGATTGTTTCGGGCAACGCCGGTCACACCAAGCAAAGCAGGGCGACAATGAAAACCGTGGTTACCGTGGTTACCGTTCTGGGCACGCGCCCGGAGATTATCAAACTATCGCCGTTGATACCGCTGCTCCGTGAGCGGTTCCGCCATATCCTCGTGCATTCCGGGCAGCATTATTCCTTCGAGATGGATGCGGTCTTTTTCGAGGAATTGGGATTGCCGGCGCCCGATTACACGCTCGGCGTCGGTTCGGCGTCGCACGGCGAACAGACAGCGCGCATGCTGTCACGGCTGGAGCCGATCCTGCTCGAAACAAAACCCGACATGGTCCTGGTGCAGGGCGACACGAATACGGCGATGGCGGGCGGGTTGTGCGCCGCTAAACTCAACATTCCGGTCGCGCATCTCGAATCGGGCGGGCGCTCGTTCAATCGCCAGATGCCGGAAGAACTCAACCGCATCATTCTCGACCATATCTCGATGTTGTTGCTGGCTGCCGATGAAACCGCCGAGCGCAACCTGTTGGCGGAAGGGTTGCCGCCAGAGCGCATCCGCATGGTCGGGTCGAGTGTGATCGATGCCGTAGAGCGGAACCGGCAGCATGCCCGTCGCTCGACGATCCTGCAGCGTCTGGAGGTGACCCCTGGCGACTACCTGGTGCTGACCCTGCACCGCAGCGAGAACACCACTCCCGCCGTTTTGCCGGGCATGATCCGCGCCCTCGGCGAACTGGCGGAGACGCACACCATCGTGTTCGTGCTGCATCCGCGCACGGCAGCGGCGATGCGATCCTATGGCATCGCCATGCCGCGCAGCATTCGCGTCAGCGAGCCGCTCGGGTATCTCGATACGCTCCGCCTCGTCGAACAGGCGCGCGCGCTCCTCACCGACTCCGGCGGATTGCAGGAAGAAGCGGGTGCGCTGGGAACACCAACGCTCATCCTGCGCAACGAAACTGAGTGGCGCTACCTGGTAGACGCCGGGATGCACGTGCTGGTCGGCAACACCTGTGAGTCCATTCTCGCCGGTGCGCATCAATGGTTGCAACCCGCAGCGCTCGATCGGTTGCGATCCGCGCCAGCGCCGATCCGCGCCGGCGCCAGTGAACGCGCCGTTGCGGCGATGGTCGAAGTGGTAGCGAGCGTCGCCTGAAGCGCTCAAGAAAGATATGCCATATGCAAGCGACAAAAATCCAGGCTGACCGGCGTGAACGCAGTATAACGAAAGGATCCTCCATGACCCCGATGATGCTGACCCTGATCCTGATTCTGATACCGACGATCACCGGTGTCGCCGGTCAACTGCTGTTGAAGGTCGGCATGTCGCAACTGGGTGCGCTCGAAATTAGCGTCGCCGCACTGCCATCGCTGATTATGCGCATCATCGCGTCGCCGTACATCCTTATCGGTCTGACGATTTACTTTGGCGGCGTGTTCTTCTGGCTGCTGGCGCTCAACCGCGCCGATCTGAGTTACGTGTACCCCTTTGCCAGCCTCAGTTACGTCCTGATCACGCTGGCTTCGTGGCTGTTGCTTCACGAAGCGGTTCCGCCGCTGCGCTGGATCGGGTTGGTCGTCATCTGTGTCGGCGTCATCCTGGTTGCGCGGAGTTGAGCCTCAGGCGATGACCGTCACCCGCTTCAGGGGACGCGCTGCCTGGATGGGGATTAGCGCCGCAGAGGGCGTCCTGGTCGCGCCGCCTGCCGCACAGGTGACGGTCACCCGCGCCAGGGACTCAGGTGACGGTCACCCGCGCCAGGGAACGCTGGAAAGCGCAGATTGTGGTTTGCGCCCACACTCCTGGGTGTTGCTCCACCCCGCTGGCGATGACGGTCACCCGCGCCAGGGACTCACGTGACGGTCACCCGCGCCAGGGAACGCGCCGCCTGGATGCAGACCAGCGCCGCAGAGTGCGTCTCGGTCGCGCCGCTCATCGCCGCGGTGACGGTCATCTCCGCCAGAAAAGACGTTCTGCCGCTGACAAATCGTTTATATGCCGCGCGAAAGGGTTCATTCTGATTTCAAAGCCGGTTGGTACAGTACAGTCACAACAGGGGCGACCCATAGTCACAGGAGTATCAGCACCATGCCCGTAATCGATATTGTTGGCGGCGGCATTCTGGGGCTTGCACTCGGCTATGACCTGATCAAACGCGGTGTCGGCGTGCGAATCTGGGAGCGGAGCCGCGAACTGGGCGGGTTGATGGGGCGCACCCGTTTCGACGAACTCGACGGTCTGGAAGTTGACCGCTACTACCACGCCATCCTGAGCAGCGACCGCACGCTTATGCGCCTGTTCGATGAGTTGGGCCTGAGCAGCGAGTTGCGCATGACAGTAACATCGATGGGGTTCTACCACAACGGCAAACTCTACTCGATGTCCACCCCGCTTGACTTTCTCCGGTTTCCGCCGCTCTCGCCGATTGATCGGTTTCGTCTGGGTCTGACCATTCTGCAAGCGCGTCGGGTGAAAGACTGGCGCGCGCTGGAACAGGTCCCGGTGGTTGAATGGCTCACGAAACTTGGCGGGCGAGGAACGGTGGAGCATATCTGGAAGCCGCTCCTGCGCGCCAAGTTCGATGGCGGGTTCGACAATGTGCCGGCGACCTACATCTGGTCACGTCTGGTGCGCACAACCGACACCCGCGAAAAGGGCGGCGCTGTCGAGAAGATGTGTTTCTTGCCAGGCGGGTACGCCATGGTGATCGATGCCCTGGCAAAGGCGATCACGGCGCGCGGCGGTCAGATTATGACCGGCGTGGCGGTGCAACAGGTGCGCGTGCATGACGGTCGGGTGTGCGGTCTGCGCCTGAGCAGCGGCGATATCGACAGCGATGGCGCAGTGCTGACGTTGCAGACGCCGATTGCGCGCCGGTTGCTTCCTCCCGAAGCGGCAGATGTCAATGCGCGCTGGCGCCTTCTGGAGGAGTATCTTGGCATTGTCTGCCTCCTGCTGGTGTTGCACCGGTCGCTCTCGCCCTATTACACGCTCAACATCACCGATGAGCGTATTCCGTTCACTGGCGTGATTGAAACGACCAATCTGATCGACCGGCAGTTCGCCAACGGCTATCACCTGGTCTATTTGCCGAAGTACGTGGCGCCTGACAATCTGTTTGCTCAGATGAACGACGAAGCGCTGCAACAGTCATTCCTGGTGTATCTGCGACAGATGTTCCCCGATCTGCGCCCCGATGACATTGCTGCGGTGCGGATTGGTCGGGAACGATATGTCGAACCGCTCCATCCGATCGGGCGCACCGACGATATTCCGCCGTTCACCACGGATATTGCGGGGTTGTATCTGGTCAACAGCAGCCAGATCTACCCGCAACTGACGAACGGCGAGGCGGCTGTTGCACACGCGGCGCGGGCGGCAGAGGTGATCAATCAAGCGATGCAGTCGCTGACAGAATCGCACCAGGCGATTGTCGCCTGAAGAACGATGCAGAAGTCGATTGAACCAGGGAGAATGTGCTGATGGCTGTCTATAAGGAAATTGTGACGTATGCCAGGCCGCGCGGCGCCGTTCGACGCGCCGATCGCTGGGCATTGACCAGCGCATTGGTGGTCAACGATGTTCTGATTGTGCTCATCAGCTTCGCCGTGGCTTATGCCATGCGCTTCTGGAGCGATCTGCCGATCTTCCGCGAGGGATGGGTCAACCCTAACTTCTATGCAACGGTCGTGCTGGCAATGACGCCGGTGTATCTTGCGTTGTTTGCGGCGTATGGTCTGTACCATCCGGCGAATCTTCTGGGGGGCACCGCTGAATATTCCCGAATGTTCAATGCCGTCACGACTGGCGTCTTGCTGGTTATCATCGTCAGTTTCCTCGTTCCCGACTTTGTCGTTGCGCGCGGCTTTCTGATGCTCTCCTGGGGTTTACTGGTCGTCTTTGGCATTACGGGTCGTTTTGTGGTGCGCCGTCTGGTGTATGCACAGCGTCAGGCGGGGCGGTTTGTCAATCGCACGCTGATCGTCGGCGCCAATCCCGAAGG
>DAOTWI010000439.1:0-5638 GCA_034436075.1 Roseiflexus sp. | reverse complement strand
AATCCGGTATCGCCCAATGGAGCCCGCGCAGGCGGGCTTCGCAGCAGGAGCCCGCGGCTTCAGCCGCCGGGCGGACGAGCGAATAGCGGAATAATTTTTCAAAAACCATCAGCCGCCGGGCGGACGAGCGGATAGCGGAATAATTTTTCAAAAACCATCAGCCGCCAGCCAGGACGCCTCGTCTCAGGAACGCGCTTACTTGTCGCCTGACAACTCATGCCTGCACCCCAACCTCTCCACACGTTTGACGGCATACGCTGTCTACCGTAGCATGTGCATTATCCAGCAGTAAGCGTAGGGTATACGATGAGCTGGCGTACTGCGCCGCTGGACGAAGGAGGCGCCAGATGCCACGCAAGGCCGCTGCGGCGCGGGGCCGCTTCTACCAGTTGAAGATTTTCCTGATAGGAAGATCAACCAGATATATGATTGGCGTTGGCTTCGACAGGCTCAGCCAACGCCAACCGCTTCAAAGGTGCAGGCTCGATAGTCCAGGTTTTATTTGATCTCACTATGAGCACTTCGACATCGTCGAGGTCAACGCGAGACTGCGCCGGCTGCGCCAGGGGGAAGGTATGAGCGGGAAGCAGACGAGACAGGCGCCGCAACCGCCGACCCTGACTGAGGCTCAGATCCGCCAGCACGCCAGCATCGAGTCATTTGCCCGCGGGATGAGCTCCTACCAGCGCGGCGCCGTCAGTTCCCTGGCGCTGCGCGGCGATCTGCTCCAGGCTCAGGTCGAAGGCAGCGAGTACGAACCCTACCGGGTGACGGTCAGGCTCGACGCCAGCGGGGTGCGCGCCGCTGAGTGCACCTGCCCCTACGAGTGGGGCGGCTAGTGCAAGCATATTGTGGCGGTCCTCCTGGCGTATGTTCACGCCGCGCCTGGCGAGGTGCGGGTGCGCCCGCCGCTCGCCGATCTGCTCGCCGGGCTGGACCGCGATCACCTCGAGACGTTGCTGCTGCGCCTGGCTGAGATGGATGCGGAAGTTGCCGATCGCATCGATGCGCTCATCGCCACGCTGCCGCGTCCCGCACAGACTGCCCTTTCAGCCGGAGGCGCCGCTGCGACAGGCGTTGAAACCCGCGCAGATGCCGGACACCTCATCCCTGTCGATACGACCGCCTTTCGCCAGCAGATCCGCTACGTCTTCCGCGCCAGCGGATTCGGCGATCATACGGCCTATGCGAGCATCCCCGCGCATCTGGCGCCGCTCGTCGCCCAGACTCACGCTTATCTCGACGCTGACGACCCTCAGAGCGCGCTGCCATTGCTCGAAATATTGACCGAAGAATACAACGAAGCCCGGTTCGAAGACGACGAGTTTGATGAAGGGCTGGCCAGTTTCTTTGATGAACTGGGCATGCTATGGGCTGAGGCGCTGCTGGCATCTGATCTGACAGAGGAGGAGCTGAGCGAGTGGCGGGATCTCCTGGAGGACCGGTCCGCCACCGCTGCCGATTACGGGTACGAAGGGCTGAAGATTGCGCTGGAGGCTGCCAGGGAAGGCTGGAGCGAACCATGGATTGGCAAGGCGCAACCTGACGCGCAGCCAACCGGTCTCTACACCAACGAACTGCTGGCAATCCGCCTGCGCATCCTGGAGCGTCGCGGACGGTTCCAGGATGCGCTGAACCTGGCGGAGGCGACAGGGATGCATGGCGCACAGGCGCTGATTCTCCTGCGCCTGAACCGCGTCGCGGAGGCGGTCGAAGTGGGACGGCAGCGGTTCAGCGCTGCGAAGGACGCATTCGCCCTTGCCCAGGCGCTGCACGAGCGCGGCGACCTGGAGCATGCCCTGGAGATCGGTGAGCGTGGGCTGAACCTTGGCGGAGACGAGCCAGTAGTCTACGGGCAGGAAACGACACGGGCGCGCCTGGCAGCCTGGTTGGTCGACCTGGCAGCAGGGCAGGGGCGCATCGATCTGGCGCTGCGCGCCGGGGTCGAGGCGCTGCGAGAGGCGCCCAATCTGGCGCTCTACCAGCGCCTGGCTGAACTGGCTGGCGAGAACTGGTCGCCATTACGCACGCGCATCCTGGACGCTCTGCGCGCCAGCAAGAACTGGATGGCGTCAAGGCGGATCGACATCTTTCTCCACGAAGGGCTGATCGATGATGCAATTGCGGCGCTGGGACCCTACGCCAGCGACGAAAACCTGGCGCGAGTGATGGAAGCCGCCACTGCCAGCCGCCCAGAGTGGGTGATCGCAATGGCGACTTCACGCGCAGAGGCTATCATGGACGCAGGCAAGTCGCAGTCGTATGACGTGGCGATTGAGTGGCTGCGCCGGGCGCGGGCGGTCTTCCGGGCTAACGGGCGCCTGCAGGAGTGGCAGGGCTATGTGCAGAGCCTGCGCGCAAAACATGGGCGCAAATACAAACTGATGGGGTTGATCGACCGGCTCGAGCGCGAGCGGTGATAAGGGCGGCTGTGCAGCAGATCAGGACCGGTTCAACGAAGACGTGTTCATGCATGAGCAGACAGATCGTTTACCACGCCAGCGACGACACAATCTCCTCGCTCCATTCCCGCAGATATGGACTTACCTTGCTCAATAAGGCGCGCAGATGCTTGTAGCTCACCGTCCCGTCGAACATCAACTGGCCAAGAAGGATGCCTGGATGGATCTGCTGGTCAGCAGCAAAGCGCTCGATCGCTCTGCGTGAGAAATAGGGTCTGGTGCGGGCAACCCAGGCTTCGAGGGCGTTCTGGTCAATAAGCCATGCCCGCGCCTGCCGGTTTGCTTCCTGCTCTTGTTCGTCGCGGCGCTGTTCCTCATCCTCAAAGTTATCGAGATGCAGAGCGCGGTGCCCCAACACCAGATGAGCCAGCTCATGCATCAGGGTAAACCAGAACGAGTCGATCCGGTCATAGCGCAGGGTTAGCCCGATGATCGGCGCGCTGTCGGCGTCGCAGAGCACACCGTCGATGTAGGTCCTCGGCAGCGGCGGCACGACGATGAAGCGCACACCAAGCGACTGGAGCAGCGGGGGAACCTCCGCCGCCTGCTCTGGTGTTGTTGCAAGCTGGCGGATTGCCGGGATCGCCCTGATCAGATTTTCACGACTGAAGGGCGGAACCTCCTGGTTGAGCGCGAGCTGGCGCACCCGGGACACCCAGGCGACCTGAGCGCCGCGCTCAGGTCCGCGTGCATCGCTATGGCGCAGAATGACCGCCGCGATCATCGCTTCAGGGTCGCCCCCAAGCAGGCGACGAACATCGCGCTCCAGATCATCGGCGGCGCCGGTTGCGCGCAGCCAGCCCCGGCGGATCATATCAGCGATTGGGAGAATGCTGTAGAGCCTACTGCGTGTTGCAATGTCGGACCCGCCGTTGCCACTGCGTCGGCGGGCGAGATGGAGGCGGTAGTTCGCTTCCAGATTCGTCCAGATCTCGGCCGATGTGCCAAATGCCTGCGCCAGTTCCAGCGCCGTTTCCGGGGTAATCTGCTTGGCGCCGCGAATGATCTCGCTGATTGCCTGAGGCGGACGGCCCATGATCTCAGCCAGGTCGCGCTGCGACCAACTCCGCTCCTCAAGCTCCATTTTGATAATCTCGCCCGGTGATACTGCACGGGCTGGCTGTACTTTCTCATTCATACCGGCGCCCCTTCCGGCTTCCTAATGGTAATCCACTATCTCGATGATCGCGACTTCCAGACCCTCGTCGCCTGGCTCAATGCGAACGATCAGGCGCCATTGCCTGTTGAGCCGAAATAAATACTGGCCAGCGCGATCGCCGCTCAGTTTTTCGCAGTGAAGCGACTTTACGCTGTAAAAATCACGTGTATTGGGTGCACTCCGGATAACAGCCATGATGCGAGAGAATCTCTTAACCACGTTCTGCTCATACTGTTCGGCCCCCGTCCCGTCGGTGTAGAGCGCCTGGAGCTTTTTGTCGACGAAACGGAAGCGCATGGGTCAGCCCTGAGTAAGACGCAGGTCTGCGCCTCAGTATAGCACGCCGCGTAGAAATTTCAATAGTAAATTCACCTATAGGGTGATGGGGTGTATTCTTAATAAAGGAAGGGCTACCGTCAGGGACTGGAGGTACGGCTTGCCAGGTTGTCGCGACATCACGCTCATTCCTTCGGAATCCTGCATCTCCAGAATGATCTCGCTCAAGCGGCATGCCGTTACCACGACTGAGGATCGCGCGCGCTCTCCCTCATCTTGTTCTGCAACATCGCTATGCAGTACAATACGAGCCTGTGCGAAGAGTCGCTAGCTTGCGGTCATTGTACGGAAGCGCACTGATACTATTCGCCAGTTTGCGTATCAGCGAAGTCGCTGGTGCACGGTCGACCTCGATACAGCCATGCTGCCTGTATGTGAGAGGGGGTCCCATTGATCCCACGCACTGAGTTGCCCATTCCGCAGAGCTGGTATGCTGTCGCCTTTGCGGACGAACTCGCCCCTGGCGCACTTCTGACCAAGAAGATCGCTGGCGGCGATGTTATCGTCTTTCGTACACGGAGTGGCGGGGTGGGTGTGAGTGACCCTTTCTGCCCTCATATGGGCGCCCACTTCGGCTTCGGCGGCACAGTCGAGGGCGAAGAGATCCGCTGCCCGTTCCACGGCTTCCGCTTCGACACAAGCGGCGCCTGCACGGCAACAGGGTATGGCACGAAGCCGCCGCCAGGCGCCCGCCTGCGGATGTGGCCGTGTCGCGAGGTCAACGGGATCGTCTTTGTCTGGTACGATCCGCACGGCGCGGCGCCCCACTGGGCGCCTGCCCCGCTGGAGACGGCAGGCTGGACGCCGCTGATCCATACGACGTTCGCACTGCGCGATCACGTCCAGGAAACAGTGGAGAACGGCGTGGACATCGGCCACTTCGGCATCGTCCACGGCTACACCGACGTACGCATGCTGCGCGATCTGGCGATGGACGGACCGCGCTTTACCGTCAGCTACGCAGCCCGACGGCCTATGCCGGTCTTTGGCCGGCTGGGGGCGCAGGTCTCCTTCGCCTTCGATCTCTGCATCAGCGGCCTTGGTTACTCGCTCGTGACAACGACAGTCGAGGGGATGGATATCACGACCAGACTCTTCGTCCTGGCGACGCCAACAGAGCCAGGACGCATTGCGCTCCGGCTTGCGTTGAGTCTGCGGGAAATTTCCCGACCGGAACGGCTCCACCCGCTGGCGACGCTGTTGCCACGGTCGTTGCTGAACCTGATTGTCGCTCGGACGATCCTGGCGGCGCTGGCGCATGACGTGCGCCAGGACATCCCAATCTGGGAGAACAAGCGCTACCTGGAGCGCCCTTACCTGGCTGAGGGCGACGGTCCTATTGGTCGTTTCCGCCAGTGGACCCGGCAATTCTACTTGGAGGCGAGAGGCGAGAGGTAAGAGGCGAGAGGCGAAGTTCTACCCGGCGGTATGCGAAGGGGGGAAGCATGCTATTGCGTAAGGCTACGCCGCCAGCATCCGCTCGATGTGCGCCACATACCCAGCGAGCGGCTCAAGCCCCACTGCGGCCCGCCGCGCATCGACGTTCGCCTCGTTCTCGATGGGCTTCGGCGTCACTCTGCCGTCGGTGATGCGCATCTGCGCGCCATACGTCTGACCGGGGTTGATCCGCACCCGGTCGGTCAGGCAGGCGAGGTCCTGCGGGCGCGCCGCTGGGCGAGGC
>DAOTWI010000438.1:0-2401 GCA_034436075.1 Roseiflexus sp. | reverse complement strand
GCGTACCTCGCGCGGCGTCAGATCGAGGGTCACGGGTTGCCACGGGCGCGGGTAGTTGTCCACCATCCCCTGCGCCACCTTGCCGCCCGCGATCTGTTGCAGCAGCGACAGCGCGCGGCGCTGCACCAGCGGCGGCAGTTCGTAATCCACGCCGCGCTCGAAGCGCTTCGACGCCTCCGAACGCGCCCGCAGCGCGGTTCCCATCCGCCGGATAATCGTCGGGTCCCACACCGCGACTTCCAGCAGAACACGAGTTGTCGCGGCGCTGACTTCGCTCGATGCGCCGCCCATCACCCCCGCCAGGCTGAGCGGTCCGTGCGGGTCGCACACCAGCAGCGGCAGCATCCCGCCGCCGAGCGAGGCATCCAGGTTGTGCTCTTTGTTGTCGAGGGTAACCAGACGTTCACCTGGGCGCGCCAGCCGAATGATCAGGTGCTGATCCGCCACCCGGTCGGCGTCGAACATGTGGTTGGGTCCGCCAAGTTCGAGCATTACGTAGTTGCTGATGTCCACGATGTTGTTGATCGGGCGCATGCCAGCCATCGTCAGGCGGCGCTGCATCCAGAGCGGCGATGGACCGATTGTGACCCCCTCGATCAGGGTCGCCGTGAAGCGCGGGCAGAGGTCAGGTTCCTCGATTGTCACCCGGACGCGCCCTTCGACCGGCGGACCGTCCTCAACGACATTCATCTCTGGCATGCGCAGCGGCGCGCCGGTGAGCGCCGCGATTTCGCGCGCCACGCCGAGGATCGACAGACAGCGCGCCATATTCGGCAGCACGTCGAACTTCAGCACCACATCGCCAAGGTAGTCGCGCAACGGCATCCCAACCGGCGCGTCATCCGGCAGAATGAGAATGCCCTCGTGGTCCTCGGACAGCCCCAGTTCCTTTTCCGAGCAGAGCATGGCATCGGACATGACGCCGCGCACCGGTCGCCCCTTCAGCCGCATCTTCACCCAGCCTTCGGCATGACCGTCGTACAGTTCTGCGCCTTCGCGCGCAAAGACCCCCTTGAGCGGCTGCGGCAATCGTCCCTGATCTTTGTAGGGGAAGAGATTGGGGGCGCCGGTGACGACCGTGTGCGGCGCGCCTGCGCCGTAGTCCACATCCGCGAGCACCAGACGGTCGGCATTCGGGTGCTGCCGAACCTCCAGGATGCTGCCGATCACGATCTTCTCCGGGTCCCACGGCAGGTCGGCGCCTTCCACGCCGATCCGCTCGATCCCCTCGCATTCCAGCCCCGCGCGGGTCAGCCGTTCGGCAAGTTCTTCGACCGGCAGGGTGATGTCCACAAACTCTTTCAGCCAGGATAGAGGAACGCGCATATCAACTCCTTATGGGCTGGTGATCATCAGAGTGGTCAGCACGACATGATCGCCATCAGGATCATACACATTGTCATCATCGAAAAACGCCGCACGCCGTCCGGTCGCCGGGTCCCACAGCCCCACCCGCAGCGCATAGTCGCCAGGCGGAAGATCGTCGGGAATGGCAAGCGTGTAGCGCGCCTCGACCCAATCCCCCGCCACCCACTGCGACATCGGGTATGCGCCATCGCGCGGCTCGCGGTTGTCCTCCGTCACAATCCGTCGTTCAGCATCGACCAGATGCACAAACGTCCACCAGTTGCGGTCCTGGCGCGACAATGCATGCCAGAGCAGCGTCAATTCAATCGTGGCGCCAGGGCGCGGCGTTCCCGCGATCCGCCAGCGGCGAATCACCGCGCCGGGTTCCGTCGAACGCGCAAAACGCGCATACGTTTCATTTCCCTCCCAGGCGCGCGCCGCCGATGCAGAAAGGGTCTGCGGCGGATACGCCGGCTGAATGACCCCAACCGGCAGCCACGCCGCAATGCCCGCCATCCCGGCGATGAGCAGCATCACCGGCGCACGCGAGCGGAGCCAGACGCTCAACCCGCACGCAAGGAGCGCCGCAATCGCCGCGATTGCCGGGAAGAGGAGCCGCCCCTGCCAGGCGACCAGCCCGGCAGTGAAGGCGAAACTCACGACCCACGCCAGCGCCAGGACCGGCAGCGCCGCCAGATGCCATGTCCACCGGCATGCCATCGCCTTCGGGCGAACCAGGGTCCGCGCCCAACCGGCGACCGCTGCCGCCAGTAATGCAGTGTACACCACCATCGTCCACACTGGCGCCGGAAGGTTCATCCAGCCAAAACGCGCCCAGAACGATTCGTACAGCGTCGTCAGCGCGCCAGCCCAGGCTGCCGGGTTGGTCACCTCGAACGCCTGCGTGGTAAACTCCGCGCGAAACGCCTGCAAACCAAGCGGATCGCCGTACAATCGCCAGTTTCGCAGGTACCACCAACCGGCGACGATCATCGCCGCGACAACCACCACTGCTGCTGCGTTCCCGTGCGGGCGACCCGCCGCGTTCCCGTGC
>DAOTWI010000437.1:0-8697 GCA_034436075.1 Roseiflexus sp. | reverse complement strand
CGCCGCGTCGCTCTGGCTCAGTTCACCGCCGGAGACGCCTGAGCAGCGTCGGTCAACGCGAGCACGCCGCTCACCGTATTCTTCAATTCCGCCAGTCCCACCGGTTTGGCAAGATAGTGACGCACGCCCAGCCGTTTCATTTGTGCGCGGAGGCGCGGCGTATCGTATGCCGTCAACACCACGACGGGGATGTGGGGGCGTTCGTCGTGCAGCGCCTTGATCAGCGCGGCTGCCGCACGGCTGGGAGGGCTCGGATCAACGATCAGCAGATCGACCGCCTCGCGCATACAGCGCAGCCAGGCTGCCCCCGGCGATGGCGCCAGCGCGACTTCGACATCTTTGCCGAGCAGTCGTTGCAGTCCCTGCTGCGTCACCATCGCGGCAACCGGATCGTTGTCGACAACCAGAATGTGCTGCAAGTTCGACACGATGCCTTTCCAGACACATCTCGACTGACGGTCAGAGGGGAGCGCCGCCGTTTCGCCGGTTACTCCGCTGCCACTATAACAAAAAGGGGCAAATTTCAGCAAAGTAAGGCGACAACTCCGCGTTGTAATCACACAACATCAAAACGGTACGGTACCAGAGATTCTTTGTGATGCTGGTTGCAAATTTATAACCATTGGTTGAGGAGAGACAACTGTGGTATGGGGCTACCCCTGCCAGATGACGCAACAATTACGGCCGCGCTGTTTCGCCTGATACACGGCTTTATCGGCATGACCCAGCAGTTCGTCGAGCGAACGGCTTTCAGAAGAGAGCACTGCCGCGCCAATGCTGATGGTCACGGTAATGGTGCAACCATCATAGTCAACGGGCCGTTCGCGGATGGCGGCGTGGAGCCGGTTGGCGATCTGAACCAGAGTGGCGCGAGACGTGCGCGGCAGCAGGGCGACGAATTCCTCGCCGCCGTAGCGCGCCACCAGGTCGGTGGGGCGCAGGTTGTCGCGGATGCGAGCGGCAACTTCCCGCAGCACAGCATCCCCGGCCTGGTGACCATAGCGATCATTGACCCCCTTGAAATGGTCAATGTCCATCATCAAGACGGCCAGTTCATACGGCGGATGCATGCTGCGGGCATAAATCTTTTCGGCTTCGAGAAAGAAGCCGCGCCGGTTGAGCAGGCCCGTCAGGGGTTCGGTGACCGCCAGTTGCGCCAGTTTTTCTTCGGCGGCTTTACGCGCGGTGATATCCTCTTTGATGGCGACATAATGAGTGACGTTTCCTGCCTCGTCCTGAATGGGCGCAATGACAGTGTATTCCCAATACACTGCCCCATTTTTGCGGCGATTGGCCAGCTCCCCGCGCCAGGTTTCGCCCGCCAGCAGGGCATGCCACATTTCCCTGAACGTTTCGGGCGGGGTCTGCCCCGATTGGAGGAAGCGCGGGTTGCACCCCTTGACTTCCTCGAACGTATACCCGGTAGACAGCGTGAAGGCCGGGTTGACATATTCGATTTCGGCCTGCGGGTTGGTGATGATAATGGCAGTGGGACTCTGTTCGATAGCAATGGAAAGTTTGCGCAACCTGGCGTTGGCGTCCAGCAGATCGGCAGTGCGGTCAGCGACGCGCGTTTCGAGGTTCTGAATAATGTCGTCCAGCGTGCTGGTCAGCGTGTTGAAGGATTGGGTGAGAAAGCCAATCTCATCGTTGAACTGGACGGGAATATGCCGGTACTGCTGATCGCGGTCGAACTGTTCCACGCCGCGCACGAGCGTCTGCAAGGGTCGCGCAATAGCAACGATCATCAGGAAGGGCAACCCGAACAGGAACAACACGCTGCTCCCCAGAATGGCGACCGCCAGCGGGAAAAGAAAGTCGTGGAGATACTGGCGGAAGGCGCGATACTGATCGTCCAGCACACCCTCAGGACCGCTGCTCAACGGCAGTTGGGCGAAACTGACCGTCTGCCCGGACGCCAGTCCGGGCTTTGCGCCAATAGCCCAGACGGAAGCATTGGGGCGATCATTGACATAATACTGAGTTCCAGATGGGAGACCGTTATATGTCAGATCAATCCGGCCATCGGTGTGCAGCACGATCTGAAAGGTATACTCCTTCTCCGGGTGGTAAAACGCGCGGATGCGGTCGTAGGTTACAATGAGGCGGTCGGCTTCGGCGCGCAGGTAAATGCCTCCCTCGGGGTTCGCTTCAGGACTCAAATCGAGCATGAGGGCGAAAAAGGCCGGAATGCGGGAGAAATAATAATCCAGCCCCCAGTACTCCACTGGTTCGCCAAATGTCACCATGCCATTGTTGACGACGAAGAGTCGAGCATAGCGCTGGCCATAAAACGGCATATCGAACGCCACTTCCTGATAGCCAGATGTGGGGGGCGACTCATCGGCAAGCGCCAGTTTTCGTCCTTATTCGCGCTCGAAAGAGAACGACGCCTCGGTGACATCATAGCCGCCGGCGCTATTCGGTGTAAAGCGAATCGAACGCTCGTCAATGATCGCGGGCCGGTACTGCGCGGCATAGGCAGGCGTCACCAGCCAGCTCACCACGCCAAAGACCGACAGCACGCCAGTGAGCACGGCGCCGGAAATCTTCACCATCAGGGTCGTTGCTTCGGGTTGCGACGCCAGGTAGTTCAAGGCAAACAGGAAGATGGTAATCAAAATCCCAACCGAGACGCTGATATGATATGCTGTATCTGACACATGCGCATACGAGCGCAGAACATTCAGGAGCGTCAGAGCGAGCGGGATAAGGAAGATCAGCGCAAAGCGGTGCATCGCAGGGTTGCGCCACTCTTGGGCTGTACCGCGCGCAAAGGCGAAGACCACCCAGGCGAACAGCGCCGCCGGGACATAATCCAGTTCAGGCTCGCGGTAGACGACCCGCGCCTCGCGCAGCAGCAGATCGAAGCGCCAGACGGCAATCCCCGCTTCCCACACCGCATAGCCGCCGCTGACGGTGAGCGCCAGCCAGCGTTCAATCGTATGTTTCCCGGAAGGCTGGGGAAACGTGTAGGCAAACTGGAGCAGGACAACCAGCAGAACGGCCAGAATGGCGTTGAGCAGGTACACGACCATCAACCGCTCGGTGGGCAGGAGCGACGCTTCCAGGAACAGGCCCAGGGAAAGGAGGGTGACCATCACGAAGAAGAATGCCAGCAACCGGTCGGGTCCCGATGCCGGTTGTCGCGTTGGGCGCAAGAGGCGCCATCCCAGGTATACCGTGATGACCAGCGCCAGCAGAAACTGGTTCAGATAACTGATGGACGCGGGCGTCAGGTACACAGAAGGCATTGGTGGAACGTCCCTGTGTGTCAGCAAGGCGCCGATCTTCAGCGCGACGGGCATTCCGGCAGCACCCTTGTGGTCATTATACTGCCGAAACCATTCGCGCCGCCAATAGCGTCGGCACGCGGAGCCAGGATACGTTGGGAAACACCGTATCGCTGCGGGCTGATGAACATTCACCAAATAATCCGGCGTTCGCTCTGTGCCCGGCGGCTAATGGTTTTTGAATACTGATTCCGCTATCCGGTCGTCCACCCGGCGGCTGAAGCCGCAGGCTCCGGTTGCGAAGCCCGTCTGCGCGGGCTGGACGAGGCGATGCCGGATTATGTTCTCAAGAATCATAAGCCGCGGGCTCCGGTTGCAAAGCCCGTCTGCGCAGGCTCTACCGGCTTCATGCCTTGATGTAAGCCCTCACTGAAGATATGAGAGCCCTGCCGGAGTTGGCCCGCGCGCCAGGCGTTGCTCCAGGCGCTGGGTGAAGTGGTGTGTTCAGACACGAGGCATAGAGCGAAGGGGTCGGGTTTGCGAATGTTGAGCCTGTCGAAATCCACGCCAGCCGCTCCACTCTACAGGTGCAGGCTCAATTGTCCGGGTTTTGGTTGACTTTCCTATCGGTTCTTGGTTCTTGGTTCTTGGTTTTCAGTTCTCAGTTCTCGGTTCTCAGTTCTCCTAATCCTCCCCCACACGATCCACCGGAAGCAGAACCGTGAACGTACTTCCTGCGCCTGGCGCGCTTTCGACCTGAATATGACCGCCGTGCTGCGTCACGATATGGGCGCTGATCGCCAGACCCAACCCGGTGCCCTGCGGCTTTGTCGTGTAGAACGGCTCGAAGAGGTGCGGCATATGCTCCGGGTTGATCCCCACGCCCGTATCGCGCACCGAGATGACGATCTGTTGCGTGCCGGATTCATCATTGTGGAAGAGTTCCGTCGCAATGTGCAACTGCCCGCCATTCGGCATGGCATCGCATGCATTGAGCATCAGGTTGAGAAACACCTGGCGCAACTGATCGGGATGCGCAATCAGGCGGGGGAGATTGGAACAGAAGTCGACCGTCACCGTCACCTGACCGTGCCGCAGATGGGTCTGCACCAGTTCGATGGTCTCGGCCAGCAGGTCATTGACCTCTGTCGGCTCCAATTCATCGCGCGCCGGGCGGTAGAAATCGCGCATGCGCGTGATAATGCGGGCAATGCGACCAAGTTCGTTCTGAGCAATTGTGAGAAAGTGGCGCTGTGGCGTATCGGGCGGAATGTCCTGTTCAACCAGATAGAGACTGTTGCGTGCGGCATAGAGCGGATTGTTGATCTCGTGCGCCACCGACGCCGCCAGTTCGCCGACCGCCGCGAGTTTGGCGCTCTGCAACAATTGCGCCTGCGCCGCATTGAGCCGCGCCTGCGCCTCAGCGTGAAGCGACTGTGTCTGATCGAGATCGCGCTGCAATGCTGCTGCACGAACACGCTGGTGATGTTCCGCAATCGCAACCGCCGTCAGATCCGCCAGCGCCTGCACGAATGGAATATCGCGCGGATGGACCAGGTGTGGATTCTGATCGCCATAGAGCACCAGAGCGCCAAGCCGGGAGTCCTCGATCCGTAACGGCGCCAGCAAAGCGCTGCCGGGGGGCCAGAAACCCAGGGCTTTCCTCTTTTGGGCAAGCTGCGCCTCGCTCAACTCACTCAACGCCGCTTCGAGTTCCGGACCGGCGACCAGCATCGCGCGCGGAGACAGGAAGGCGCGTCCCGCAAGACCCTGACCAGGGTGCAGGGAGAGTCTACTGGTGTTCCCATTGCTGCTGGCGACCAGCCGCAGCCGCATCCCTGCCTGATCAGCCAGAAACAGCAACGCACCGCCCGTGCCGGGAAACAGTTGCACCGCTTCACGCACCACCAGTTGCAGGATGGTATCGATCTCGCGGGTGATAAGAAGCGCTGCGCTGATCGTCAGAATGGCGCTCAGTCGCTCATTTGCCAGATTGACGCGCTGAACGGATGTCGCCATTTGCGCTTCGAGTTCAGCAATGCGCGCATGCGCCGCCGCCAGTTCAGCCCGCAGATGCGCCACATCATCCGTCTGTCCGTTGATCGGCTGCCTGAGTTGCTTCGGAGAAGCAGATCGCTGTTTCATTGACCTTATTTGCGCATGCTACTACTGTAGTAGAATCAATCGTATCATACCTTGGCGTCTCTCGCAAATCGAATGTTGCGAGACAATAACGGTTGGTCAAGAAGATTTCTCGTGGAGATTAGCACAAAAAAAGTACACTATCGCCATCGTGTTATTGTGTTCCGTGTGATGGTTCCTGTATCTGTAAGGGCGAGCCTATGCCACGCAGAAAACGCCAGCATCCGCTGATCAAAGTTGCGCGCGCATATCTGAGCGAACATCAACCGGTGTTGAAAGATGCTCCATTGCGCATCCATATGCTCGACGGGCCTCCCGGATCGCCGAGGTATGCAGTCTCGATAGAGCAATGCGGCGCCAACGGATGCCCATACGACGTGCCTGTCGAGGATGCCGCCAATGGCCGCTGTCCGGTTATCGACTGCCCGGTGCGACATTCGGTGCGGTTGCTCTTCGATCGCAACGGCAAACTGGTCAACGCATCCGAGAGCGGCATCCACTGGGGCTAGGCGCCAGTTCTTGAGAACGTACCGCACACCAGCGCGGAAGAGCTATGGATACAGTACGTGACTGGATGAGCCAGCCACCAATCTGCATTTCTGACTCCACGACTCTCCCCGAAGCTCGACGATTAATGCACCGGCGCCGGGTGCGTCGCCTGCCTGTTCTTGATGGCGCCGGTCGCCTGGTGGGGATCGTCACCGAGGGCGATATTAACCGAATCTCCGACTCACAGGTCCACGATATGCGTCAATACAATTTGTATCATCGCGTTGCCGACCTGCCGGTGCGCGATTTTATGACCCGCTCTGTGATCACCGTAGGACCTGATGAGCCGGTGATCGCTGTCGCTCAACTGCTGCTGCGCCATCGCATCGGCGGCGTTCCGGTCGTCGAGGAGGGGCGGGTGGTTGGGGTCATTACCGAAAGCGATCTGTTTCGCCGCATGGTGGAGCGGGAGGCGGGGGGGAGGGAGTGGGAATCAGGGAGTGGGGAGTAGGGGTTGCAAGAACTGAGAACCGAGAACTGAGAACCAGAGATTAGGAGTTAGGAGTTAGAAGTTAGAAGTTAGAGCCACCTTCCGCCTTCCCACGTTCAACGTGCAACATTCAACGTGCAACGATCACCTTCCACCTTCGCCCTGCCATTTGCGATGCGCAACGTTCAACACCTGCAACCTTCCACCTTCCCACTTTCAACGTTCAACCCTCTCGCCCTCCGGTTTCACGCCGCTAGCGCGCCCACACGACCGATCGTCGCTTCACTCCAGCGGTCGATCAACATCGGTGCGTGCTGTTGCATCCACTCTGAGAGGCGTCTGCCCTGCGCCAGCACCGCTGCGTGATAATCCGGCGCTCCTTCGGGCGTGGAGATGACCCGTCCGAGTTCGCCGCGCAACCACAGCACTTCGATCAGCGCAGGCAACACAGCGACTTCGTTCGGCAGCAGCGGCGCAGTATGACCGTAACTGCACACCAGGTTCGTCGCCTGCGGAATATCGAGCGGACCGCGAAACACGCCCCACGAGGTCGCTTCCGACGGCAGCGTCCGGGTTGCAAAACCCACGAGCGCATCCGCAAGATCGACAATGCGCGCATCCCGTTCTACCTGATCGAAGTCGAGGAGCGCCACAACCCGATCACCAGCGAATCGCACATTATCGGGATGCATGTCGCCGTGGATCAATACTCGCGGCAATGCGTTGTAGACGTGATCAGACAGAGTGGCGCGCAATGCCGACGCTCGCCCGTCATACCAGGCAAGATCGGCGTGCAACTCACCCATCACATCACGTTCGTACAACCCTTCGGTCAGAGACGTAATGCGCGCTGGCGCATACCGGGGCAACGTCGCATCGTCTGGAGGCGGAAGATCGACAACCGCCTGGTGATAGCAGGCGAGGGTTGCGCCGACTTCTGTAATCTGCCCCGGACGCCCTGGATCGAAGTCGGTCCCGTGCACATACTCCTGGATTTCGTAGATCCGTCCGTCGATGATCGTCACTGTTGAGCCGGTTTTGTTCGGAATCAGACGAGCCGTGGGAAACGATCGCTGGCACAGATGGTCAATCAGGCGATGACGGTAGCACACCGAAGCCAGCGAGAAGCGATAATGGTTGCGGCGTACTACAAACCGACCACATCGCGTGACGACGACGGCAGTCTCATTGACGAACCCATGACCTGTAGCAGCGATACCTTCAATCGATCCCAGATCATAGTGTGACAACACACGTGTAATGTCAGTTGATTTCAGCATTGGTTTATGAAGCGCCGGGAAGCGCATCATTGCGCTGCAGCGCGCCGTGACGCCTCAAGAGAGCGATCGGCGCGCGCTGGGTGAGTGTCTGCCCGACCTTATGCCCATTGCTCGTTTGAGCGGACGGCAGAGCCCGCGCTGCCTCTGCCGTGCTGATCCCAGCAGTTGGCTCCTTATCGACTCATCATTTCAGTTTCGAGTTGATGCACCAGCGTCTGCGCGAACGCATCAATTTTGGTGCGTTCGGCAGATGTAACCTTCGACCATGGTACGAAATCCGGCGCCGGGAGGATGACTCTGAGCGGGGGAGCAACCAGCCGCGCGCCTCGCTTTGCCAGTACGGCAACCAGGTCGTCGATGCCGCCTGGTCGTTCGTCAACGGTTTGTGTGCCAAAGACCGCTATTGCCATACGCTTGAGGCGGCGCTCTGGAATGGTTTCGACCAGATGCCGCACGCGCCAGCTGGCGTGATGGGCGTGAGTAAAACTTCCCAGCACCAGCAGGTCACACCCTATGGTATCGCTGGCAGTTACAGAAGTTACCGGCGCACAGATCACATGGGAGGCATACGGCGCCAGCCGGTCGGCGATGATTCTGGCGACTTCACGGTTGTGGCCGAACCAGGATGCGTAAACGATCAGGACTCTCATGGCACGCACCTCGCTGCACCTGCACATCATTGTGCTTGCTCTGAGCATACCACAGCGGTCTTACCGTGTTGGCACAGTCTGGCAACCAGCAGTGAACGTTCCGTTACGCAGTGCGTCATATTGCTTAACCTGGAGTTGTCATTTCGCAATGCTGCACTGCGGCATGAAAGTGGTATACTTATAGCGGTCGATGGACTGTCGGGTTGGGCAAAGGCGGTTGGCGGAGAGCCGCATTTGCCGAAGCGCGCAAGCGCCGCCCGATTGAGCCCAGACCCACGGTGGCCGCCCCCCAAAGCCACCTGCATGCTGGCGCCAGCACCCCCGCTGGCGCCAGTCGCTCTTAATGAGGTGCGAGGTGCGAGGTGTGAGGTGCGAGGTGTGAGGTGCGAGGTGTGAGGGGCGAGGGGCGAGGG
>DAOTWI010000436.1:0-2545 GCA_034436075.1 Roseiflexus sp. | reverse complement strand
TCACCGGCGGGTGTCTCACCGCGCATCCTGCGTGAATGATTGCGGTTCCCTGCGGACCTTGCATCTGAAAGTCGATGCCATACCGCTGTCCAAACGCATCCTGATCAGTTGGGGTCGCGTCTTCGGTAAGCGCTGCGCGGAGCAGTGCGTTGCGAAGAAGATCGGCATCGTCGGCGGTGACTCCAATACAGCGAGGATGCAGCACGCTCTTCAAGGGTCAGGGTTGACATCTCGCCTCCGCAACTTGTCCTGACTCCGCAGATTCTATGCTCACCACGGGCGCGCTGCCAGTCCAGCGATTGAGTCGCCCCCGACGGTCCTGTGGCCGGCTGTCCGCCTGAGCGAACGTGGATGGAGGCGTCCGCCGAAGGGCTGTGTGTTCCCGCACTGCGTACAGCGAACCGGGTGAAGTGTATTGAACTGTTCGCTGCGCGTGAGTTCTGCAATCTCCTGTTCCGTAAGCATTCGTATCTGAATGGATGGAGGCAGAGACTCTCGTGGGGATGCGCGGTCACGGGACTCAAGCGGCTCTCGCCTGTCAGCCTTGACCTGCATCTTCAGCTTGACCAGTCGCTTCATCTGACCCCGTCAGCACATCAGCAGGCGCAACCACGACAATCTCGTCGAATGCTCGGAAGTCATCGCCGTTGAAGGTCAACAGGCGGATAACCCCATTGGCGAGCATCACCGCTACCAGTCGGGCGTCGTGGACGCGCCTGCTCGTTATCTGGTGATTGGTGACGAGTTGGCGCCAGTGCGCAAAGATCGCTGGCGTCTCTTCGAGCAGTGGAAACTGAGCGACGAGTCGATCGATTTCCTGATGCACAATAGCGACTGGCCAGCCAAGACCATTGGCTTCGGTTGGTCGGCTTGCAACAGACCAGAACTCGATCAAGTTTTGCGCCGTTAGATAGATCACGTCGCCACGCGCAAGCAACGCTGCCAGGGCATCGACGGCGAGCGCATGATGGGGCGATTCGCGCTGCACGGCACGCAGCCAGATATTGGTGTCGAGAAGATAAGCTGCCATCAGTCGTACATCTGGTCACGATGGAGCGCTTCGTCAGGAATCGGCGGCGCCGCCGGGCGTTCAAGCGCAGCCCACTGCCTTGCAGCATCTGCCCGCTCCTGCGGCGTTGCGGTTTGCCAGAACGGCAAGGCGGCGACTGGGCGCAGGACGATCGTCTCCCCCTGTACTTCAAGCACGAAGCGGGTGTGCGGCTTGACTGCGGCCAGCAGGTCGCGTGGCAGCTGAATCGTTCCTCGCTCATCAAGTTCTACAATTTCGCTCATTGCTCGCGCTCCTGTGGACATTGCGATGCGCGATACTGATGGACAAAAGCAACCACCTCAGCAAACGCCAGCGTGCCGGCAAAGACGCTGCTGATCCGCTCTCGCCAGGGAACACCGGCTGGCTTGGGGAGCTGCCGCTTCAGCGCCAGCAGTTCCTGTTCGAGGATCGCGCCCCGCTTATCGAGGGTCATCGTTGACATCTCGCCTCTTCCTTATTGCTATGCTTCCCACATTATACCCCCCCGACCGGCGCGTTGCCAGCGCCGGTTTATGGTGTGCGTCGCTGTGACGCCAGAAGCGTCTCCTACGCTCACTCCTGGGCTCAGCGAAGCGTGGTGCAGGGGCATGGCGGCGCAATGGGATGAACGGCGCCTACAGATCCGGCTGGATGCCGCCTGGCAGGGGTCCACCGCGACGCCAGGCGAGTCACTGCGGCGGTTGAAGCTGTTGCGCGAGTCGAAGGAGTATGCCCGGGGTGCGTGCATGATGTGTCAAGAAACAACGCTCCGGCTGCCAGCGATTGAAATCGCTCCTGACGGGCCTGCGACCGACTGTCCGCCTGCGCAGACGGGAACGGTGGCATCCACGCGCGGTGAGCGTGCCGAACCGCGCAGGTGGACGCCCGGCGGAATGCCAGCCCAGGCGCATCGCATCGGGGACGCATTTTCTTGCCGCCTGACCATTCATGCCTGGACCCTCGGCCCCATACCGGTCGCAGCGCGAACGACCAGGTCGACTCGGGCCGAAGTTTGATGATGATCCGGTCAAGGCGATCATCCCGGATCAAGGGCTCAGCCAGCGGCGCGTCTCTCCTCCAACAGGCCCATCCGCAGGACGCGCTGGGACGCCAGGCGAGCCAGCAACGCATCGTCCACGGCGCGCAGATCAGGCAGCGGCTCGGCCAGGGATGGCAGGGGCAGGGCTATTGGACGCCTCGGTGCGTCCCGACGTATTTCGATCATCTGCGAGTGATGACCGCATATGTCTATTTTGGTGACACAGAGAGAACAATACATAAAACACTGCTACAATTTGTAGCTTGTGACCGTGGATGTCGCAACGCCGTAGTAGACTGATAGGCGGGACGAGCATCGACGCGCAAGGAGAGACGCCATGGACACCCGCGACATCCACGCCATCCTCGATGAGCTGCACAGCTACATCCGGTGTGAGATCGCAGCTGGCTTCGAGTCGCCCGAAGCCATCATTGAGCGGCGGTCGAGTATCTGAGCGACGAGGCCGACCCGGCTAT
>DAOTWI010000435.1:0-5745 GCA_034436075.1 Roseiflexus sp. | reverse complement strand
GATCGCCTCGACGGTCGGCGTGAGCGTCGCCGTGGGCGTTGCCGGAACCTCCGTGGCGCGGGGTTGCGGTTCTTCAACCGGCGCGGGTGTTGGAGTCACGCCTGGCGTGGGCGTCTGGGTCGCCTCCGCCGGTCCGGGAATAATCCGGATCGGAACCTCCGCCTGGCGCGGCGCCTGCACTTCATCGTCGAACTCGTCGCGCACGCCCACGGCTTCGGCGCGGTTGATGAATGCCGCATCAACCGATCGCAGGGCAGTAAACACCGTTGTAACCGTGATCACCTCGCCGGGACGCAGCCGCGTCAGTCCAAGTCCGGGCAACACATCGTCCCACTCCAGGACGCTCTCCGTGATGGACGAGGTGGACGTGATCGTTGGCGTCGGGATGGCGCTGGCAAACGCCAGGTACGTCGGGTCGAACGTATCACGCAGCGGAATGCGCGTCAGATCGGCGGCGCCATCGTTGCTGATCGTGATAGTAAATGTGAGCGGCAATCCGCTGGCGGCGACCGTGCCGGTCAGCACTTCTTTGCGCACAATGACCTGCCCGCCAATTGCGTCGCCGCTGCTGCTGCGCCCGTCGCCGGCGTATTGCTGCCCACCGAATCCCACAGCGGCGCCAATGCGCGCGCGGTTGACCGTCGCCACCCGCGGCGCAACCGCACGAAAGACCGTGATGATCTCAATGGATTGCCCTGGATTGAGCGGACCAAAGACCGTGTCGGTCGTCAGATCGCTCCAGGTGATCAACCCGCCGCCGGTTGCCGGCGTGACGATATTGGTCGACGAGAGCGGATCGGTGCGTTCGAGTTGCAGAATGCTCGACTCATACTCATCGATCAGCGGCAGCGTCGTGATCGAGATCGTGCCGGTGTTCGTGATACGAATCGTGAAGGTCAATTCCTGCCCGACCTGAATGACATCCGATCCCTGAAGGCGCTTTGCGATCTCCAGACGCAGCGTGCCAGCCTGTGCGAGAGGGGCTGCCGCAAGATTGCGCGGCGCAGCCAGGCAACAGATCGCCACAGTCGCCATTGCGACGATGACTGCGGCAACAAATGGTTGCCATCCAACCACCGGCATACCTGGTGAGTCCATGCGCGCCTCCTGTGTGAATGAGCAATTGCTGCGATGTGCTATTCTCGCGGTCGGATCTGCCCGCCGCGTCCTTTCCCGACGGCTGGCGGGTTGGAAGGCGGCATTGCTGCGGCGCGTTCACGCTGCTCTTGGGCTTCACGCCGCGCCTCGGCATCTGCAATCAGGGTCACTGTGGCGCGAAACCCCCATACCGCCAGCAATGCCGGCGTGATCAGGAGCAGCAGGAACAGCGGCGGCCACATCGCGAGAAAGACAATAATGCTCATTAAGACCTGGGTCACAATGGTGAACAGGGGTCTGCCAAACGCGAGGACGAACGCATTGCGAAACGCCAGGCGCACACTCGGGCGTTCTTGCAGCAGCGCCAGCGGCCCCAGGTAGATCAACAGGCTGACCCACGCAACCAGGAGATAGGCGAACAAAAGCATCAGGTAGACGCCAATTGCCGCTTCCATCTGGGCGTAAAAAGCGACATTCACCAGAAGAATCGTCAGACCGGCAAACCACGCGCCGTACACCCGCCATCCAACGCGATAGCACCGCCGCGCGCCTGCCACGAAGTCGCCCCACGAGACGGTGCGCCCTTCGTAGATTCGTTGCGCGATGACCGTCAAACCGGCGCTGGCCATCCCCATCGGCAGCGTGGTCAACATGAGCAATGCCGCTGCCCCAAACGGTGCGCCGCCGACCACGAAGCCGCCTGCCAGCAGGGGCAGCGGCAACACGACCAGCAACCAGACCGTGCTGATCAATGTGAGCCGCAGCAGTTCGTCAAACGTGTCACGCGCCGATTGCCAGAAGACTCGGAAAGGGTTCATCGTCTCACGTGGTGTGTGGATGCCATAACTATCAATCTTGTTTATTGTAGCAGACTTTGGCGCGAGACCTTTCCGCTGTGACCTGGAGCGTGTAAGAGCTTGAGGAGGTAGCGTTTTTGGAGTCCGCGTCCTGACACCCGTTTTTGCCCTCACCCCCTGCTCCTCTTCCCGCAGCGCGGGAGAGGGAGGCGTTTTGCCGCCTCAATGCCTCCGCCAAGCGATGCTGAGATCGGGCAAGCCCCTTCGGGGCTTCCGTGTCCTGAGCGAGGGCGTATGGTTTTTGAAAAAATCCGGTATCGCCCGGTGAAGCCCGCGCAGGCGGGCTTCCCTTTCCGTAGCCCGCGACCTCAGTCGCCGGGCGGGTGGGCGGAGAGCGGAATAATTATTCATTAGCCCGCAGCGCTGTCCTTTCCAGGAGCGCATCGAGTCGCCGCGCTGCCTGCAACGTCCGCCACGGCGGCGGCGGCGGCTCGAGCCATGCGGCAAACGCATCGTCCGAAACGGTGCGTCGCGCCTGAATACGACGCCGTTCCTCCACGAGCGTAGACCAATCGCGCAGCGCTGCGATGCGTCCGGCAATCATCGCGGGCTTGCGGGTGATCGCCGCATATGCCAGCGCCATCGCATCATACGCCAGAATATGGGGCAGGCAGGCGCGCAACACGCCCGCAGGAAAACAGCGAATAATCGCGCGCAACCGGTTGCGCCCCAGCAAGCGCTGCTTCAACGGCGACCCCTGCCCGCTGGTGGCGGAATAGATATGCCGCGCGCGGGCATCGGGAACGAGAAGGCATGACCACCCCCGCAACTGCGCACGCCAGGCCAGATCGACATCCTCGAGGTAGTTGAAGAAATCAGGCGCCATCAGCCCAATGTCATCGAGCATCGTTCGCCGGTACATCGCCAGTCCGCCGCTTGCGCCCATCACCGGTTGCGGCGTCGCTGGCAGCGAATGCACATCACGTCCAGTCCACAGATCGAGCGCCAGCCCGTCGCGGCGCGCCGCGATGCCCGCTGCAGCGACCACCGCAGGGCGATGATCGAACGTCAGCACCCCGGCAGCAGCGCCAATCTGCGGGCGTTGCCGCATGGTGTCGATCAGCGCAGGCATGCATCCTGGTTCGACGAACGCATCGTTGTTCAGCAACAGCAGCAGATCGCCGCGCGCCACGCGCAACCCGGCGTTGACCCCGCCGGCGAATCCCAGGTTCGATGGCAGCGCAACCAGACGCACCGTGCGCCACGCATGCGCCAGCCAGCCAGCGGTGCCATCCGTCGAACCATTATCAACGACGATGATCTCGTCGTCTGGTTGCAGTTGCGCCGCGACCGCGCACAGGCACGGTTCCAGGAAGCGTCTGCCGTTCCAGGTCACAATAATGACGGAGAGCGTCATAGGTGCGCGGTGCAACAAAACCGATCACTCCGGCGTACAACGGTGTAGATGGAGCGATACAAGACAAGGAGTGAAACCATGAACTTCGTGCATGAGAACCGCCGTTCAGCAGCGATTGGGATCGGTTTGATCATCCTGGGCGTCATCTGGTGGCTGAACCTGTGGTGGCTGTTGCTGCCAGGGGCGCTGATTGCTGGCGGCGTGGCGGCATACATCCAGCGGCGCGCGACGCGCACATCCGAAGCCGTGCAGGTTGGTCTCTGGGGCGTCGGGTTGGGGTTGCTCGTGCTGATCGACTTTTTGTTCCCCGGTGTGTTGTTCCTGGCGGGCATCAGCATCCTGGCGCGCGGGCGTGAAACCGACCTCGATGGGCAGGTTCAGCGTTTTGTGAGCGGGTTGCGCCGTCTGCGCACTCCCACGCCTGCGCCGGAGACGAGCAGCGTGCCGATCACGGTGCACCCCGGCGCTGCGCCGCACACACCGGCGGATCGCGCTGCCACAGGTGAAACGACGCGCCTGCGCGAGTCATGATCGATCCACACACAAGAGTACAACCCTGGCGTGATGGAGCTTAATAATCCGCTATAGCCCGCGCAGGCGGGCTTCGCATCCCGTAGCCCGCGACTTATGGTTTTTGAGCAAATAATCCGGTATCGCCCAATGGAGCCCGCGCAGGCGGGCTTCGCATCCCGTAGCCCGCGACTTCAGTCGCCGGGCTACAAGGCGGATAGCGAAATAATTTTTCAAAGTCCATCACGCCAGGGTCGTTTGCGTGTTATGGCGCCTCTGATGCAGTCGTCAACACCTGCACCCAGGCGCGCCAGTTGAGTTGCGGCGTCGGTGCAGGAAGCGCGACAGGAGTTGGCGTCGCCTCGCTCGCAGGACGGTCCTCGAAGGTCGGCAACACGACCGTATCGCCCTCGGCAGCCAGTCCGAGTTGTTCGCGCGCAACCTGTTCGGCATAAGCGGGCGACTCAGCGTATTCCACCTGATCGAGCAACGCGCGGTTGGTCGCCTCGATCCGTGCGTTTTCGGCAATCAACGCAGCATGACGCTGTTCCAGCTGTGCGCCGGTCATAATCTGACCGACGAAACTTGCCATCATCCAGAGCGACAACACCACCAGAACCAGAGTCAGCGCATGCACTCCGGCGCGACCAGGACGCAAATACTCGCGAAAGGTATGGGTGCGAACCGCAGATGAGCGCTGAGGACGGGGCATTGCATTGACTCCACACATACCGGCTGGCAAACCTGCATCAGCGAGGCTTTGTGCGATCAGCGCGGGCATACCCGCGCAAGAAGCGTCTCCTGACGCGACGCCGGCTCATCAGGAACCGAAGCGACGCTGCCACGCACCGCGTGAGTGACGTATCACGCGAGCGATAGCGGACAACGTCTCAACATTCACCATCCTGCTTCAAAGCGATGTTTGCCGCACGCGAACATGCGCGTGAGCGTCCTAGTCGCGACGATCAGGGCGCGGCGCTTCGAGGAGCAACGGCTCATCAATATTTGTGGTCATCGAACTCTGACCACGGAACAACCCGCCCGGCTCGATATGCAGCGCAGAGGTCGTAATATCACCCCAGACCTTGCCCGTCGGCGAGATTTCGAGTTGCTCTAGAGCGGTGATTTCGCCCTTCACCGCGCCGGAGACGTGGACATTCTGCGCCTTGATCGTTGCGATCACCTGGCCCGTTTCACCGATGATCAGATTCCCCAGAATCTCGATATCACCCTCGACTCTGCCGTCGATCCTGATGTTGCCATCAGATTTGAGGGTGCCGACGAAGCTGGTGTTGGCGCCGATCACCGTCTCTGGCTTGCCATTGAGCGCAGGTGCGGGAAGCGCCTGAGACTGCTTTCTGTTGCCGAACATCGCTCCTCCTCTAACGGCGGTGCTGTTCGTACGATCAGGTCGGCTGCGCTGTTTTGCACGACCAACCGCTACCGCTACAACCGCCAGAATGATTGCCATGACAGCGACTGCGGCAATTATATAAGACGTTTGACCTTCGATCAACTTTTTGTCGAAGCGGGACGTCCCGCTCCCTCCCATCCCTGTTTGCGTTTCTTCCGGGGGTACGGGCGTTGCGCCTGGTCGTGATGAGTGACAATCCGGTAGACCTGCATCGCCGGGGCGCGCACCCGCTGATCTGCGGGCTAATGGTTGTTGAATAATTATTCCGCTATCCGCCTTGTAGCCCGGCGACTGAAGTCGCGGGCTACGGGATGCAAAGCCCGCCTGCGCGGGCTATATCTGGCGATACCGGATTATGTTCTCAAAAACCATTAGATTGTCCAGGTTCAACGTGATCGCTCGATGACCGGCTACCCCTTCCTGTTCTCTGGATTGGTCGGGTCGTTCCACCCCAACGTGCGCAGGTACGCGCGGTCTGCATCCGTCAGCATCGCGCGCGCCAGCAGATC
>DAOTWI010000434.1:0-1936 GCA_034436075.1 Roseiflexus sp. | reverse complement strand
GGCATCCGCCTGACCGACCTCTCCGTCGCGTATGGCGACGGTCCGCTGCCGGTCGCCGACGCGCGCGCCCTCTTGCCGCTGGCGGAGCGAGCCGTCCTGGAGCGCGACAACACCCGCTGGATCGACATCGTCAGCCACTCACGGCGCACCGGCGAACGCACCCCGATTGGCGGCATCGTCGGTGACGCTGTCTTCACCGGCGACCTCGGACCCCTGCGTGAACTCCTCGTCTGGGGCAGCCTGGTCCACGTCGGCAAAAACGCGGTCAAAGGCGACGGCTGGTATACCGTTGAAGGTGGGAAGGTTGAAGGTTGAAGGACGACTGGCGAGTTGAAACACAGGATGGTCAGATTAAGTGGGAAGGTTGAAGGTTGAAGGTTGAAGGTGAGAGTCCCCGACCCTTGAGGTCTCCACCGTTGACTGAGGTCTGTCATACAACCTCTCCAACGGAACAACTCATGCTCCTGTCTGGACGCGGTGCGACCTCAAGGGTCCTGGCGGAAGAGGACCCTCGACTCTTGAGGTCTTCGTCGTGGACTGAGACCGGGAACGGCATCTCGCTGGCGCAAGCGAAAGGCGCAAAGGTTTCGGTTGAACAGGCGAACCCGAAAGACTTGTGGAGTGCGCCTCTCCGTGCTCTGTGCGTCTCTGTGGTGTACACACAGTTGTAGGCGTCAGGGCGAAACATGAAAAAGAGAAGCGTAGCGCAACGCTCCGTGCTCTCTGTGTCTCTGTGGTTCAAATACGGTCGCAGGCGTTCCGGTGGAAGGTGAAAAAGGTCAGGAAGGCTAACCCCTGGACCTCCAGTTCTCGCTTCCGGGTTTCTGGTTCTCGGTTCTTGGTTCTCAGTTCTCAGTTCTTGGTTCTCAGTTCTTGGTTCTCAGTTCTCAGTTCTTGGTTCTCACAACCGCGCCAGCAACTCACGCAACTTCGGCGCCACATCGGCAAGTTCGTCGGGCAGCGCTTCGCCGCGCAGAATCGTCTGCCCCAGCGGGGAACTCTTGAAGTCGAGCAGTTCGCTTTCGAGTGTGCTATGCACCGTCTGGTCGCTCTGGATGCGCCCATCGCGCAGCGTGATGATCCGGCGCGCCGCCAGCGCCACTTCGTGGTTGTGGGTGACGACGATGAGCGTCGTGCCATGCTCGCGGTTCAGCTGGCGCAGCAGCGCCATAATATCCGCAGTCGTCTTCGAGTCGAGGTTGCCGGTTGGTTCGTCCGCCAGCACCATCGCCGGACGGTTGGCAAGCGCGCGCGCAATCGCGACGCGCTGGCGTTCGCCTCCCGACAGTTGGTTGGGCAGGTGGTCGGCGCGCGCCGCCAGACCGACGAGGTCCAGCAGTTCGCGCGCACGGGCGCGGCGTTCCACGCGGCTTGCGCCTGTCTCGTACATCGGAATCTCGACGTTCTCGGCGGCGGTGAGCGTCGGGATCAGGTTGTGCGTCTGGAAGACGAACCCGATTGTGCGCCCACGGAACTGATCGATGTCGCGCACCTGCGAGAGCGGCGTGCCGCTGATCAGCACCTCGCCGCT
Source organism: Roseiflexus sp. (assembly GCA_034436075.1). GTDB lineage: Bacteria > Chloroflexota > Chloroflexia > Chloroflexales > Roseiflexaceae > Roseiflexus. Next base: position 405 of record DAOTWI010000434.1, on the reverse strand, counting down.
GGTGGGCCGGTCGAGTGCGCCGATCAGGTTGAGCAACGTCGATTTGCCTGACCCCGATGGCCCGACGATCGCCAGAAACTCGCCAGCGCGAATGGTCAGGCTCACATCATCCAGCGCCCGCACATCGGTTCCATCGCCGTAAATGCGCGTTAAATGGCGGGTTTCGACAACAATGGGTGCATCGATCATGGTAGACATCCTGTTCTGTTGTCGGGAGAGCGGATGAACCGGGAACTGGTCAGGGAGCAGGGAGTGGGGAGTAGGGAGTGGGTTGCGTGTGACTACCTCCAACCCTCCCGCTTTCCCAACTACTACCTCAAGACGTTGGCGTGCAACGCCTCTACTGGCAACCTTCAACCATCCCGCCTGCCATCTGTCACCCTGTCCCACGTTCAACTTTCAACC
>DAOTWI010000433.1:0-3915 GCA_034436075.1 Roseiflexus sp. | reverse complement strand
AGAGGGTCTGGGCATGAATTGTCAGGCGGAAAGAAAACGCGTCCCTGCTGCGCTGCGTCTGGGCTGGCGACTGAAGTCGCGCCGGGCAAGCGTTCCGCCGGGCGTCCACCTGCGCGGTTCGGCGCGCTCACCGCATGTGGACGCTGCCGTTTCCGTCCGCGCAGGCGGACGGTCGGCCGCAGGACCACCAGGGGCGATTTCAATCGCTGGCAGCCGCAGCGTCGTTTCTTGACACATCATGCCTGCACCCGTCAAAAGAAGAGAAGCGCCGCTCTACCGAAGGCAAAAAAGCCGTCATGCGGCTCGTCCGTGCAGCGACCGCGCACCTCCTGCCAATCCATGACTGCACCCCAATACCGGGTATAATGAGCCAGCAACACAACCCTGACAATGCCCTGCTATGATGCATGCCATCAGATGGCGAACAACGCTATCGGATGCGGAATGCCAGACGTTCAACCATGCGCGTTGCGCTCATCCACGATTATCTCAACCAGTATGGCGGCGCTGAGCGGGTGCTCGAGGCGCTGCACGACCTGTTTCCGGCCGCGCCGATCTATACGTCGATCTACGATCCCGAGGCGATGCCGCCTGCTTACCGTTCCTGGGACATTCGCCCATCCTGGATGCAACGCCTTCCTGCCTGGCGTCGCCTGTTTCGCGCGTATGTGCTACTGTACCCGCTGGCATTCGAGAGTTTCGACCTGAGCGCCTACGACCTGCTGATCAGCAGCAGCAGCGCCTTTGCCAAAGGGATCATCCCCCGCCCGGGTGCCGTCCACATCTGTTATTGCCACACGCCGATGCGTTTCGCCTGGCGCACGTCGGATTACCTTGCCCGCGAAGGGTTCAGCGCTGTGCGCCAGGCGGCTTTGACCCTGCCGCTGGCGCTGTTGCGCATGTGGGATGCCGTATCAGCGCAGCGGGTCGATGCGTTCATCGCCAACTCGCGTGTCGTCGCCCAGCGGATCTGGCGTTACTACCGGCGTGAAGCGGTCGTCATTCCGCCGCCGGTCGATCTTCCGCCGTGGTGCGCAACGCTGCCGGGCGCTTATTTTCTGGCAGGCGGACGCCTGATCCCCTACAAGCGGCTCGACCTGGCGGTTCAGGCGTGCACGCGGCTGGGGCTGCCGCTCAAAATCTTTGGCGATGGTCGGGATCGTGCGCGGTTGCAGGCAATGGCGGGACCGACCATCACGTTCCTGGGGCGCGTGAGCGAGGCAGAGCGTCGTGCGCTCTTCGCCGGTTGCCGCGCCTTCATCTTCCCTGGCGAAGAAGATTTCGGCATTGCGCCGCTCGAAGCCATGGCCGCCGGACGTCCGGTGATCGCGTATGCGGCGGGAGGGGCGCTGGAAACCGTCATTGAGGGGGTGAGCGGACGCTTCTTTCACCAGCAGACGGTCGAGGCATTGATGGAAGCAATTGCTGCAACGCTGACAGAACGCTACAATGCGCATGCCATCCGCCGCCACGCCGAACAATTCGGTCGGGAAACGTTTCTCGAGCGGATGCGGCTTCTGATCGAGGAAATCGTGCGGGGGGCGAGAGGTGAGATTGGTTGAAGGTTACAGGTTGCAGGTTGCAGGTGGGTGTTGATATCTTGAACGTTACACGTTGAACGTAGGAAGGTGAAGCAAGGCGCGAGGCACGGGGCAAGAGGTGAGCGGCAAGAGGTGAGAGGTGAGCGGCAAGAGGTGAGAGGTGAGAGGCAAGAGGTGAGAGGGGAACCGTTGAATGTTGAACGTTGAACGTGGAAAGGTGAAGCAAGCCACACGGCGATGGGCAAGAGGTGCGAGGTGCGAGGCGCGAGGCAAGAGACGGAACGGTTACATGTGGGAAGGTGAAAAGTGAAAGGTGAGCCCCTACTCCCTACTCCCTGACCTGTTCCTGGTTCTCGGTTCTCGGTTCTCGGTTCTCGGTTCTCGGTTCTCAGTTCTCAGTTCTTCTCGCTCTTGCCGCTGTCGCCGCTTTCTGTTACACTTACTTCTGCAAGCCCCGACGATGTCGTCCTCTCCTGTCGAGATACGCCGGCGGCTCGGTTGTTGACCGGCTCATTCGTGAAGGCACGAGGTGTAGCGTGAGCGGGACACGCCTTCCGCCAAACCCGTGGCTGGCAGACCACGTGATTTTTTTTACGTCCCGCTGGATCGTGTGGGGGGCGACGCTCCTCTGGTTGCTGGTGCGCGGATTGCTTGATGTGACGCAATTGTGGGCGTTATGCGCAGCGTTGCTGGTCAATCTGCTTGCGACAAAGTTTGCACAGCCGTATTTGCGCATTGTTCGACGCAACCCGGCAATCCTGATGATCGACATCGTCTACGGGGTCGCTCTGGTCTTGTTCAGCGGCGGGTGGGATAGCGCCTTTCTGTTGTGTGCGAGCAGTTCCCTGGTGTTGCCAGCGTTGATGTACGGCTGGCGCGGCGGCATGATGGCGGGGTTGACGTTCGTGTCGATCGATCTTGCGGCGTTGTGGGCGGCGGGAGCGCCTCCAGCTGATCGATTGCTCGCGGGCGAAGTCTCCGGCATGACGCTGGCGCTGACGATGATCATGCCGCCGCTGTTTGGCGCTCTGGTGCATCCTCTGGTTGAAATGACACGCGACTATGTCGAACACCGGCGCACGCCGTCGCGCCGTCCTCCCGAACGGCCGGATGCGCGTCCGCGCCGTTCACCGCCGCCTGACACGCCCGCTCTGCCGCGTGAGAGCAGCGGCGTCCGCACGATACCGCGTGACGCCAGTGAACCGTCGCCCGTGGCGCAGGCGACGCGCATCCGCACCGCCGAACATGGCGCTGACGAGTTGCGCCGCCTGTTGTTTGCGCCTCTGTCGACAACCGATGTCGAATTGGGAACGGCAATCGATATTCTGGCATCGCGTTTCAGCCAGCATACCGGTATCGCGGTGCGTGTCGCGCAATTGGGGCGATCGCGGCAGGTGCGCTATGCGCAACGCCAGTTGCTGGTGCGGCTTGCACAGGAAGCGTTGCTCAATGTTCAGCAGCATGCGCATGCGTCGTCGGTCAGCGTCACCCTGCGCTATGATTCGTCGTCGGTGGTCTTGATGATCCAGGACGATGGCATTGGCTTGCTCGACGGGACGTATGAGCGCCCCGGATGGCGCACGCTGCGCACGATGCAGTATCGCCTCGCGGAACACGATGGTCGTCTCGATGTGTTTGAACTGGATGGGGGCGGCGTAACGGTGCGTGCGTCGTTACCGCTCGATTGACGGTGCGTTCAGTCATTCGGTTCATCACGCTGGGCGCCGCGGCTGCCCTGCTGATCTATGGCTTGCTCCAGCCAATCGACCAGGAGAGTCGCTGGTTGGCGTCATTGTGGATGGCGCTGCCGCTGCTGTATGTCGCGGCGCGTCTGTCGCTGCCGCCGGTTTCGACGAATCTTGCCCGGAATGTTCAGCATCTCTCCCTGGCGATTACGATTGGTTTCGTTGGGCTTGCCCTCCAACTGTTTCGGCAACAGTTCGTGTATGCGGATGCCATTGCCGGCGCGGTGTTTGTTGATCAGCAGACGGGCCAGCCAACCAGTAATGTGCGCAAGGTTATTGCCGCGCTCAAAGTGCAGCGTGGACCGATCCGCGATCGCAATGGGATCGACATCGTGACCACCGAAGTCGTTGAAGGCGGGTATGCGGTGCGTCGCTATCCGCTCGCCGCAACCTATGATCCAACAGCATTCGGGAATGTTGTCGGGTTCTTCAGCAGTCGTTTCGGCCAGTCGGGCATTGAAGCCACGTACAACGACTATCTTTCCGGCGAGCGTGACTCGTGGCGGCGGCTCCAGGACGCGCTGCTCGACCGGCCGCGCGTCGGTGATGCGCTGCGCCTGACGATCGATGCGCGTTTGCAGGCTGCGGCGCATGCGGCGCTCGGCGAACGTGTCGGCTCGATTGTGGTG
>DAOTWI010000432.1:0-2964 GCA_034436075.1 Roseiflexus sp. | reverse complement strand
CCTGCGGCGACGGTGCGGCGCTTGCGGCGACGGTGCAGCGCAACGCCTCTACTTTTACCCTCTCACCTTTTGCCTCGCGCCTCATACCTCACTATACACTCCATGTCTCCACCAGTTCACCATCGACCGCAATCCGATTGCGCCCGGTTGTTTTTGCCAGGTACATGGTCTGATCGGCGCGATGCAAGATCGTCTCGCTCGTGTCGCCCGGCAGATATTCGGTTACGCCAAAACTGGCGGTGATCACCGACGCATCAGGCACGCTAATCGTGTGGAGCGCCAGACGCACCCGCTCGAGCGCTGTCTGCGCGTCCTGGAGACATGTCTGCGGCAGCAAGATGGCAAACTCTTCGCCGCCCCAGCGCCCGAAATGATCAACGGTGCGCAGGTGCAAGAGCACCGTGTGCGCCACGGCACAGAGCGCCTGATCGCCGATCAGGTGTCCGTGCCGATCGTTCAACTGTTTGAAGTGGTCGAGATCGAACAGACAGACGCAAAACCGCTGACCGTACCGTTCCGCCATGCCGATGAGCTGGCGCAACTCCTCATACAGACGGCGGCGGTTCGGCAGCCCGGTGAGCGCGTCGGTGTAGGCGATCTCCCGCATCAGTTCGTACTCTGACCGCAGCCGCTCGGCGTGCGCCCGGTAGGCTGACAGAACGATCAGAAATCCCAGGAGCGCGCCAGCCATGAGGTAGATGCTCACCACCCGCCCGCTGTTCGCGGCATCGACACCGAGCGTGTTCCAGCGCACGATCTGGACTATCACGATGCCAAATGATGCGAGAAAGACGCTCACAGCGATCAACGCGCCGCGTCGCACATCATACAGATGAACCGCCAGGATGCAGATGATCAGCAGAAACCAGATATCGTCGCCGATTGCATCGAGCAGCATGGCGTCCGGGGTTGGCAGAAACACCGCCGGAACGATGCCGTTGAACCCCAGTGATTGCACGATGAACCCGATCAACGCCAGACATTCGAGGCGATCAATCGGAATACGCTGACGCGCCAGCAACCAGATCAGCACAACGCACAGGCTCGCAAAGACCATGTGGTTGAGTGCATAGGCTGCGCGGTAGAGGTAGGACAGGTGCGTGTCGGTGAAGTTGACATACTGGGCATAGAGCAGCGCCAGTACGCCGAGCACCCCCGCAGTCCGATAGATGATACGACGCTGTCGCTCGAAATGGAGGCGTTCCTGTTCGATGTGCTGCAACATAGGTGTGAGACGATCAGGGAGCGATATGAAAGGAACTGGCGAAGATGCCAGAGGATGCACAGCAACGGTGGTGTGTGATACAGGATGATACCATGTGCGACACGATATTGTAAAGGTTCGAATATTGCATTTTCGCTATGCGCTTGCTTCAAATCCGAGTCAATCTTGTCATAGTCGCTGTGATACCATATGAGCACATCTGGTTAACAACCGGTTGCAGGATGGAGGATTCCAATGTCGAACGAGGTTTTCACCGATCACTACTCGGTTGTTCTTAACCGTGCGCCATTCGAGTGGTCCATGGATGAAGGGCGACTGCGCTTCTTTGGCATACCATCGGCGCTCCTGTGGTTGAACCCGTCATTATTGAAGATTCTTCGTCCGCTGGCGGATGAAATCGGCGCCCCGCTCTTCCGGTTGCTGGTGGCGCACAGCGGCAGCTTCGGCACGGCCGAGGACTATCACGATGTTGTGCTGGCGCTGGGGGCGACTTTCGAGGAGGGATTGCTGGCATGGGGTGAGGTCATCAGCACGATCGGCTGGGGACGTCTGGAACTTCCCTTCTGCGATCTGGAGCAACGGAAAGCCATCGTGCGCATTCGCAACCCCTGGGAGCTCGATATGCAGCGCGGGCAGCCGGTGAACTGGGGCTGCCCGTTTCTTCAGGGAAAAATCATCGGTCTGTTCACCCATGCGTTTGGCACACCGTGCTGGGCTGACGAGAAGAATCTCGTGCTCGACGGCGAAGAGACGTCGGTCGAGTTTCATGTGTACGAATCGAACCGCACGATTGAGCGCGAGATTGCCGTGCTGCGCGAGGCGCGTGAGCGCGAGCGCCAGCAGCGCCTGCTCGACGAAATTGCCGCGAAAACGCTCGAACTCCAGCAGGCGAATGAGGAACGTCTGCGCCTGCAAGAACAAGTCATCGCCATGCAGGCGCGCACCCTGGCGGAACTTTCGACGCCGCTCATCCCGCTGAATAAGCGCGTGCTCCTTATGCCGCTGATTGGCGCCTTTGATTCGCAACGAACGCAACTGACGGTTGATCGCCTGCTTCACGGTGTGGCAGAATACCGTGCATCGGTTGTCATTCTCGACATTACCGGCGTGCCGATTGTCGATACGCACGTTGCCAGTGCGCTGATGCAGGCGGCGCAGGCAGTGCGCCTGCTGGGCGCCGAGGTGGTGCTCACCGGCATTCGCCCGGAAGTTGCGCAGACGCTCGTCGGGATGGGAGTGAGCCTTCAGGGCATTGTCACCCGCGGTACGCTCCAGAGCGGCATCGAGTATGCCAGCAGCATTCAGTGACCGATTTTCGGTTATACTGGGCGCATGCCTCAGCGCATTCTGATCTGCACGGCACAGGTGCCATTTGCGCGCGGCGGCGCTGAATTGCTTGTCGAAGGGCTGCGCGACGCACTCCGCGAACACGGTCACACCGTCGATATTGTGGCGCTGCCCTATACCTGGCAACCTCACGAGCATCTGGCGCCGTCGGCGCTGGCGTGGCGTCTCCTCGACCTTGAGCATGTCAATGGTGCGCCGGTCGATCAGATTATCTGCACCAAGTTCCCCTCGTATGCGGCGCGCCACGCGCGCAAGGTCGTCTGGTTAGTGCATCAGCACCGCCAGGCGTATGACTGGTATGGCACGCCGCTGTCGGATTTCGCCAATACTCCTGAAGATCGCGCGATCCGTGATCACCTGCTGCGGATAGACCGCGCCACGCTCGGCGAGGC
>DAOTWI010000431.1:0-2324 GCA_034436075.1 Roseiflexus sp. | reverse complement strand
GGCTGGCGCCGGTGATGAGGATGGTTTTGGTCTCCACGATGCCCTCCAATGAGGTGACGGTCACATTCAATTGCGCCCCCCCAACGTGACCGTTACCAGCGCCTGATCAGGCGCGTTCGATATGCGCCATGAACTCGCTGCGCGTCTTTGGGTCGTCGCGGAAGACGCCGCGCATCGCCGACGTGACCATGGTCGCGCCCGCTTTCTTGACGCCGCGCATCACTGCGCACATATGAACGCCCTCGGCAACGACCGCCACGCCCAGCGGCTCGAGCCGCTGATTGATGAAATCGGCGATCTGCACCGTCATCCGTTCCTGCACCTGCAGACGCCGCGCGAACATCTCGACAATGCGCGGAATCTTGCTCAATCCCACCACTTTGCCGTTGGGAATATAGGCGACGTGCACCCGCCCCATGAAGGGGAGCATATGATGCTCGCACAGGCTGGAGAACTCGATATTCTTGACCAGCACCATTTCGTCGTAGCCGACGCTGAAGATCGCCTCGTTGATCAGCGCGTCGGGATCGATGTGGTACCCGGCGGTCAGTTCCGCGTACATTTTGGCGACGCGCGACGGCGTCTTCAGCAGTCCCTCGCGATCGGGCTGCTCGCCGATCTGCTTCAGAATGATCCGCACGGCGTCTTCAATCGCCGGGTCGGAGTGATAACTCACTCCTTCGAGTTTACCGCGTCCCTGGATGACCAGAGTTTCGTACTCGCGCTCGTCGATATCCGCAAGCGCGTGGTCGTGATGACCGTTGGTATGGTACGTCATGGGTATTGTTCCTTGATACTGCGAATTGTCCGGCTGGCTGGATTCGCCATCCCCGGACACCGTAAGCGGAGGCTCAGGCATGATGGGACACGGATTGACGCGGATACGACTGATCCTCACGGATGAGCTTGTGATGGAGGGCGATCAGTCCGTGCGAGTCTGTCTTAATCCGTGACAATCCGTGCGCTCCCATTCAGCGATTCAGCACTGTGCCCGGTCCGGCATAGTCAAACACGTTTTTGCGCGTTTCCCACAACTTCAGATGGCGCAGCCGCCCCTCGAAGCGCGGTGCGAGTTCCTCCCACAGATAGACCACAATGTTCTCGGCAGTGGAGGGTTGCGTGGCAAACGCAGCAATGTCGCGGTCGAGATGCCGGTAGTCGAGACGGTCGAGCACACTGCGCACAGTACGATCCATCGCTGTCAGGTCGATGACCATGCCGGTGTCGGGATCGACAGGACCGGCGACGCTCACCTCAAGTGTATACGTATGCCCGTGCCCATTTGGATTGTTGCACTTGCCGTAGATCGCCAGGTTCTCTTCATCGGAAAGCATCGGCGAGTGCAGCCGGTGCGCCGCAGAGAACGTGTACATACGCGCGAAGGTGGTTTCATCTGCGCCGTCGTACTCCGCCCACAAGTCACTGGTTTCGTACAGGCGCAACCGCGCCAGGCGCGCGGTGTGCGGCAGGCGCGCCGCAATCAACCGCCACAGCACCCGCACGATGTTCTCGGTCGTCGGCAGTTGATCGCGAAAGTAGGGCGTATCCTCATTCAGATGCCTGTGATCGAACTCTCCCAACACCTCCGATACCAGCGCCTTGAGTTCGGTCATATTCATCACCATGCCGGTGCGCGGGTCGAGATCGCCGGTGATGGTGACATCGAGCGTATAATTGTGCCCGTGACCATACGGGTAGGCGCATGGTCCGAACACGCGCTCGTTCTCCTCAGCGCTCCAGTCGGCGCGCCAGTAGCGATGCGCTGCCGAAAACTCGAATCGACGCGTTGCATAAACCATGGATCGTTCTCCTTCTTCTCAGCCTCACCGATCAGCTCTGTTCGAGGCTGATATATCTCGTGTCTGCATGGCGCACGCAACAAGCGTCTCGCCTCGCCAGCGAAACAATGATGACCGACCTCTTCGCTTCTCGTTCGGGGAGTCAGTCGAGACCGGGGACGCATAACCCTCGTGCGCCGCGTGATGCGCCTGTATAACAATACACCCCTTGCACAGGTTTTGTCAAGGATGGCGGGCAGCGCGAGTGCATTCCTGCATTGGCAGGGAACGCCGCGTTACTTTGCGCCGCCGATCTCGATTGGTTGCTCATGCGCGGAAATGATGGATGCTTTTTGGGAAAATAATCGGGCATCGCCACGTCCAGCCCGCGCAGGCGGGCGTCGCATCCCGGAGCCCGCAGCGTAGAGAGTTTGAGAGGTCTAGCCCGCGCAGGCGGGCTTTGCAGCCGGAGCCCGCGGCTTCAGCCGCCGGGCAGCAGGGAGGCGGATCGCTGCCCGACGCTGAATCGTCCGGAGGCATGGCAGG
>DAOTWI010000430.1:0-9283 GCA_034436075.1 Roseiflexus sp. | reverse complement strand
TCGTGGCGGCGGTTCTCGTTCATCGGGTGCGCGTGAGATGTACACGGCGATCTGCGCCAACTGCGGGCGCGAGGCGAAAGTGCCGTTCGTACCGAGCGGTCGTAAGCCGGTGCTGTGCGATGATTGCTTCCAGGAGCAGCGGCGCAACCGGATGTGAGGGCTGCCGCCGGGGTTTCCGATCTCGGTGCAAGCATCGCACAGAGGCGCAAAGGCACAGCGGTTGTTGTTCTGTAATGGTATGCCAGGGGTCTCAAGCCCCTGGCATTTGTTTTGATAGATCCTGGGCCGCTTCGTCTTGCCTCCTCGCCCGGCGGCTGATAGAAGTTGAATAATTATTCTGCTATCCGCCTACCCGCCTGGCGACTGAAGTCGCGGGCTACGGTGAGCGAAGCCCGCCTGCGCGGGCTGGACGTGGCGATGCCGGATGATGTTCGCAACAATCAGAACGCCCGCGCTCAATGAACGAAGCCCCGCTGACGCGGGGCTTTGTCTGGCAACACCGGATACAGGCTTGCGGCGACAGGAGTGAGGAGCAACCCCAGAACGCAGTCTCTCACTTCTCACTCCTCTTCGCTCGCTTCTGTCCAGAGTCCTACACCCCCTTCGCGGTCGTCGCCGGTGCAGCGGTTTCGGTCGTCATCGAGGGCGCTTCGCGCTTGCTCTGCCAGATCGCCCAGACCAGCGCCGCCGCGCAGATGACCATGGCGAAAATGACGCCGGGGCTGCCGCTCGGAATGGTGACGATGATCGGCGCGATGATCAGTGCCACCAGATTGATCACCTTGATCATCGGGTTCAGCGCCGGTCCCGCCGTATCCTTCAGCGGGTCGCCGACGGTGTCGCCGACCACGGCGGCTTTGTGCGGCTCGGAGTGCTTCCCGCCGAAGTTCCCCTCTTCGATATACTTCTTCGCGTTATCCCACGCGCCGCCAGCGTTCGCCTGGAAGACCGCCATCAACTGGCCGGAGAGAATGATGCCCGCCAGGAAGCCGCCAAGCGCCTCGACGCCGAGCAGGAAGCCAACCAGGATTGGCACCATCACCGCAATCAAGCCCAGGCTGATCAACTCCTTCTGCGCCGCAACGGTGGAGATGCTGACCGCCTGCGCATAGTCGGGGGTCACTGTGCCTTCCATGATTCCCGGGATCTTGAACTGGCGGCGCACCTCGTTCACGATCTGCGACGCCGCGCGCTGCACCGCGCGAATCGTCAGCGACGAGAACAGGAACGGCACCGCGCCGCCGATCAGCAGCCCGATGAACACCGTCGGCATTGCGACATTGATGCCGATGGTGCGCAGTTGCTCTGTCAGCGGCACGCCGATCTGCTCCTGCACCTTCGACACGTCCGCCAGGTACGAACCGTAGAGCGCGACCGCCGCGATCACCGCAGAACCGATGGCAATACCCTTGGTGACCGCTTTCGTCGTGTTGCCGACCGCGTCCAGGTCGTCCATGACATTGCGCGCATTCTTGTCCAGCCCTGCCATCTCGCCGATGCCGTTGGCATTGTCCGAGATCGGACCGAACGAGTCCATCGAGATCGTGTTGCCGGTGAGCGTCAGCATGCCGATGCCGGTGAGCGACACGCCGTACAGCACAGCGGTGAGCGTCACTGCCGGGTCAGGCGAGTACCCGGCATAGATCGCAATCGAGGTCAGGATCGACGCACAGATCACCAGGATCGCCCACACACTCGACTCCATGCCAAGCGCCAGACCCGAAAGAATATTGGTGGCTGCGCCGGTCTTCGATGCTTTGCTGGTTTCCTTCACCGGGTTGAAGTGCGTCGATGTGAAATACTCCGTCAGTTTATCGAGCGCCACCGCCAGCGCCAGACCGGCAATCGTCGCCAGGAAGGGTCGCCAGTCGATGGCGCCGGTTGCCGGATCGACCATATAGACCGCCGTGAACCCAGCAAATCCAATCAGGCAGAGGAGCGCTGCGGTGTAGAAGCCGCGGTTCATCGCCGCCATTGCATTGCGGCGCTTCTCGTCCGTACTGACGACAGAGTTGCCGATCACCGATGCAATCACGCCGATCGCGCGCAACACCAGCGGGAAGACGATGAAGCGCAGGTCGTACTGGCCATCGCCCAGCGTGCCGACGACTGCGTCGCCCAGCACCAACCCCAGGATCAGCGCCGACACCAGCGTCACCTCGAAGCTCTCGAACACGTCCGCCGCCATCCCGGCGCAGTCGCCGACATTGTCGCCCACCAGGTCGGCGATCACCGCCGCATTGCGCGGGTCATCTTCGGGGATGCCAGCCTCCACCTTTCCCACCAGGTCGGCGCCGACGTCGGCCGCCTTGGTGTAAATACCGCCGCCGACACGCATGAAGAGCGCGATCAGCGAGCCGCCGAAGCCGAAGCCGAGGAGCGCGTCCGGGGCAGCGATGCCGAAGACCATAAAGATTAGCGTCCCGCCCAGCAAGCCAAGCCCCACCGTCAGCATGCCGGTCACCGACCCGGACTTGTAGGCGACTTGCAGCGCCGGGTTGTACCCCTTGCGCGACGCGGCAGCCACCCGCACATTTCCTTCGACCGCCACGTTCATGCCGACGAAGCCGACCGCATACGAGAACAACGACCCCATCAGGAAGGCGACCGCACGCCCGATCGCCACCCACAGCGTCGCCGCTTCCTCGCTGCCGAAGTGCTCGACCGCCTCGCGCGTGGGCGGAATGATGAACACACTGGCGGCAAGAAGAAACGTCAGAACTGCGATCAGAATGGCGATAGTGCGGAACTGACGGCTGAGGTAGGCATTTGCGCCGTCTTTGATGAATCCCCAGACCTCTTGCATGCGGGCGGTGCCTTTGTCCTGCGCCAGGATCTGCGCCCGGAGCACGAAGGCGTATGCGATGCCGAAAATCGCAACGCCGAGCACGGCCCATACGGCTGCCTGTTCGAAAGCGCTGAGTTCTTGCATCGATCTCTCTCCTTGTTCGCGTGCGAATAGCAACATTGCTGCAATTGGGAAGAACTGCTCTGTTTCGCCTGTCGGACGCCGGCGGCTTTGCGAGCGTCAGTCGGATTGCCGGAAGGAAAGAGTTCCCCGACCTGGCAGGCTCCTGGTTTGGCTCCTTTCGGTGTGGTTTCGATTATAGCAGGTGAAGTGACAGTGACACCGATTGTAGCATAGCCCGGCGCGTCATGCAAAATGACAGGTCATCATCTGCATTAAGGGATAATAACCTCAATAATATATACGCTTCTCATCCGGTGTGGAAACATGTCTTCCCCTTCGTTCGATGAGGTCATAGCGATGAAACATCCGTCAAAAGAAGGGGCAAGTTGCTGTTGACACCCTCCAAGTTTCGGGTATAATACCACTCGAAACATCGTGCAACTTTTCACGTATTATCCGGGGAGGCTTCCCTGGATCGCAAGAAAACCACGCTGGCATATCACGGTCCTATCGGCTGACATGTCATATCCACGCGCACCGGGCGCAGCGCCTGGAGAGGAGCCTTCATGAACATGCTTCCTCGGAACCTTCACAGATGGTCGCGTTTTCTCCTGCTGATTGGTCTTTCCCTTGCGCTTGCCGCCTGTGGCAACACGCCGGGCAATACCTACGATCCCTACGGTGATCACGCGCGCCGCATCTACGAACTCCTTGTCCCGATCTGGTGGATGGCGCTCGGCGTGTTCGTTGTGGTTCAGGGGTTGCTCATGTATGCCATCTGGCGCTTCCGCCGCCGCCCTGGCAGTACGGCGATGCCAGCGCAGGTTCATGGCAATACCCAGGTTGAAATCCTGTGGACGATTGCGCCTGCGATCATTGTGCTGGTCATCGCTGTGTTGACCTTCCGCACACAGGCGGCGAATGCGGTGATGCCCGAAGATGCGCTGCGGATCAAAGCCATCGGGCATCAGTGGTGGTTCGAGTTTCAGTACTCCGACGCTGGCGCCGACGGGAAGCCGGTGGTGACCGCTTCCGATATGTACATCCCGGTCGGGCGACCGGTGACGGTTGTGCTGGAAGCGAAGGATGTGATCCATAATTTCTGGGTGCCGAAACTCGCCGGGAAAACGTATATGATCCCCGGCAAAACCAATTTCCTGACGTTCACCGCCGAACAACCCGGCATCTACCGCGCCGTGTGCGCCGAGTTTTGCGGCGAGGCGCATGCGCTGATGCGCTTCCGCGTGATCGCTGTCGATGAGGCGGAGTTCAATCGCTGGATCGAGCAGAAGAAGACGCCTCCTCCCGCCCCCGCCGGGACGCTGACCGTCAATGGGTTGACCGGCGATGCGGCGCGTGGGCAGGCGATCTTCCTCGATGCGCGCAAGCAGTGCATCGCCTGCCACGCCGTCGAAGGGACGAATGCGCGCGGGTTGGTGGGTCCGAATCTGACCTATTACGGCAGCCGCCAGACGATTGCCGCCGGTATTCTGCCCTACTCGCCGGAAAATCTCGAGCGCTGGATGCGCGAAGCGCCGAAATTGAAACCGGGCAACCTGATGAGCCGGGTGCTGACGCCGCAATGGATCAAGGCAAACCTGAGCGACCAGGAGATTGCCGACCTCGTCGCCTACCTCGACAGTATGAAGGTGTCGGTCACGCTGCCGCCAGAACGCTAGATTGTGGAGGTTTTGTATGGCAATCGCCGAACGCACCGCCGGAACGGTCAGCCCACCCAGCGTCAGTGTGCGCCCCGGTTGGGCCGGGTGGCTTAGCACGACCGACCATAAGCGGATCGGGATCATGTACCTGGTTAGCGCGTTTGTCTTCTTCCTGATTGGAGGAATCGAGGCGCTGCTCATGCGCATTCAACTGGGCGCGCCCGATAATACCTTCCTGACGCCCGATGTCTACAATCAGATGTTTACGATGCACGGCACGACCATGATCTTCCTTGGTCTGATGCCGCTGAACGTCGGGTTGGGCAACTATATCGTGCCGCTCATGATCGGCGCGCGCGATATGGCGTTCCCGCGCCTCAATGCGCTCAGCATCTGGCTCTTCATCTTTGGCGGCTTGATGCTGTATGTCAGTTTCTTCGTCGGCGGCGCGCCGAATGTCGGCTGGTTCGCCTATGCGCCATTGACGCAGAAGCAGTTCGCGCCGACCGCTGGCGTCGATTACTGGATCATCGGCATTGGTCTGACCGGCGTGGCGTCGATCGCTGGCGCGCTGAACTTTATCGTGACTATTCTCAACATGCGCGCGCCGGGGATGACGCTCAACCGGATGCCGCTCTTTGTCTGGATGCAGTTGATCGTCGCGTTCATTCTGATCTTCGCCTTTCCGGTGCTGACGGTGGCGACGATCCAGTTATTGTTCGACCGGCACTTCGGCACGCGCTTCTTCCTCCCCAATCTCGGCGGCGATGCGGTGCTCTGGCAGCATCTCTTCTGGTTCTTCGGGCATCCTGAAGTCTACATCCTCATTCTGCCGACGATGGGGATCATTTCGGAGGTGCTGCCCACCTTCTCGCGCAAGCCGATCTTCGGCTATGCGTTCGTGGCGTACTCCGGCGTGGCGATCGGCTTCCTCGGCTTCCTGGTCTGGGCGCACCATATGTTCGCGGTCGGTCTTGGTCCGCTGGCGAATGCGTTCTTCGGCGCCGCCAGTTTCCTGATCGCAGTGCCGACTGGCGTCAAGATCTTCAACTGGCTGGCGACGATGTGGCAGGGGTCGCTCAATCTGACCACGTCGATGCTCTATGCCATCAGTTTCATCAGTATGTTCGTCATTGGCGGCATCAGCGGCATTACCCTCGCCTCGCCGCCGATCAACGTTCAGCAAACCGACTCGTACTATGTCGTTGCGCATATGCACTATGTGCTGTTTGGCGGCGCGATCCAGGGGGTCTTCGCGGGCGTTTTCTACTGGTTCCCGAAGATGACGGGCCGGATGCTCAATGAACGGCTTGGGAAGTGGCAGTTCTGGCTGATGCTGATCAGTTTCAACCTGACATTCTTCCCGATGCACCTGAGCGGCAATGAGGGTATGCCGCGCCGTATCTACACCTACGAAGCGGAGATGGGGTGGAACCTCTGGAATCTGCTCTCCACCATCGGTTCGCTCTTGCTCGCCGTTGCGTTCCTGATCTTCCTCTGGAATGTGCTCACGAGCATCCGGCGCGGTCCCATCGCGCCAGCCGATCCGTGGGATGGGGCGACGCTCGAGTGGGCGGTCAGTTCGCCGCCGCCGGTCTACAACTTCGCTGTGACGCCGCGGGTGCGCAGCCGCCGCCCGCTGTGGGACGAGAAGTATCCGCACCTGCACGAGACGAACGGTTCGCACGAGGCGCCGGTTCCTTCGCTGCACGATGGGTTTGAACGTGAGGCGCCAGCGACGATGGAGCCAATTCACCTGCCATCACCCACCTATGCGCCGCTGATCGTGTCGGTCGGTATCATGATCCTGGGCTTCGGCATCATTTACCTGGGCGATTTCGGTCTCATCGCGGCAGCGGCGATGCTCGCCGGTCTGCTCACGATGGCGGCGGGCGTTCTCAGCTGGGTGCGCATCTCGCACGTCGACTCGCCGCACCACGCGCATCATGGAATATGAAAAGCAAAAGCGCCGTACAGACGTTGCATTGCAACGTCTGTACGGCGCCTGACCAGGAGCACCGGAATGAGCGAATCATCAATGACCAGACCGCATACGGCGATGGCGCACCATACATCGCTTGGCGTCGACAACCGGAAGTTGGGGGTGTGGGCGTTCATCGGCTCCGAAACCCTCTTCTTTGCGACGCTGATTACGACCTACTTCGTGTTTGCGCCGGTCAACCGCGCGCGCCCCGATTTTCAAGACCCGCGCAAGTTTCTCGACATCGAGTTGACGACGGTGCTGGCGAGCATTCTGCTGGCATCCAGTCTGACGATGGTTCTGGCGTTGTCCGCCAGCAAGCGCGGCGACCGCCGCAATTTCACGATCTGGTTGCTGGCGACGGTCGGGTTGGGGTTGGCGTTCATTGGCGGTCAGGTCTATGAATTCAACCACCTGTACCACGAGGGATTGACCCTGAGCAGCAGCCTGTTTGGTACGACGTTCTTTGTGCTCACAGGTTTTCACGGGACGCACGTGGCGATCGGTGCGATCTGGCTGCTCTCGGTCTTCTTCAAGGTGCGCGCGTATCCCGACTCGCCAGAAAATGCGATGGACGTCGAAATTGCCGGTCTGTACTGGCACTTCGTCGACCTCGTGTGGGTGGCGATCTTTGTGCTGGTCTATCTGATTTAGAGAGGAGCGGGCATCGTGGCAGGTCATCATGAAGAGCACAGCAGTCACGCTCATGGCGAGCACAGCCATTCTGACCGGTTCTACTGGATCGTCGCCGGGGTGCTGGCAGTGGTGACGGCGCTGGAAGTTGCGTTGTTCATTGTCAACGAGCAGCATTTGATCGCCAAATGGCTCGAGGTGGCGCTCCTGCTGATCCTTTCGACCATCAAGGGCGCAGCGGTGGTGATGTTCTTTATGCACCTCAAAGGCGACGCGGGAATCTTCAAGTTCGTCTTCCTGGTGCCGCTTGCGTTTGCAACGACTCTGCTGTTATCCTTTATGGTGCTGTTTTCGGGGCACGTCGGCATCGCAGGATGAACCGGGGACGCCGGGATGTATGAGTGGAACTTTGAACCGGGTCTGATGGCAAACCTGGCGCTGATTGCGGGCGGGTACGCGCTCTGCGTCACCGGTCCGCTGCGGCGCTTTTTCCCCGGCAGCGAACCGCCAACGCCGGTGCAGGTGCGCCTGTTCTATGTCGGCTGGGTGGTGCTGTTCATCGCGCTGGCGTCGCCAATTGACAGCCTGGCGAGTTATCTGCTGACGATGCATATGCTCCAGCACCTGCTGCTGGCAATGGTCGCCCCTCCTTTTCTCCTGCTCGGCACGCCGCGTTGGGTTCTGCGCCCGCTCATGCGCATTCCTGGCGCCTACCCGGTCGGTTCGTTCCTCACCAATCCGGTCTTCGTCTTCTTTGCCTTCAATGCTGTCTTTGCGCTCTGGCACGTGCCCGCCTACTACGATCTGGCGCTGCGTGATGAGCGCGTCCACATTCTTGAGCACGTGATGTTTTTCGTGGTCGGCGTGCTCTCATGGTGGCCCATTTGCAGCCCCATGGATGAATTGCCCTCCGCGCATCCGCTCATGCAGACGGCGTATCTCTTCTTCATGTCGTTGCCAACGACGATCATTGGCGCGCTGATTGCGTTCGCCGAAGCGCCGCTGTACCCGTTCTACGCGCTGCGTCCGCGCCTCTGGGGCATCTCGCTCGGCGATGATCAACAACTGGCGGGACTGATCATGTGGGTGCCCGGCAGCCTGATCTACTTCGCAGTGCTGACCGTCGTGTTCATTCGCTGGTTGAACCGCGAGGATAGCGATGAGCGTCGTCCGCTGGCAGGGGAGTGGGGAGTAGGAGGTAGGAGGTAGGAGGTAGGAGTGAGAGCCGCCTTTCTGCTTTTCCACCTGTATCTTTCCACCTTTCACCTGTCATTCTCTTGCCCCTTGCCTTTCGTCTGAATGCTCACCGTTCGGCGTGTGGGCTGGCGGGGCGCGCCTGCCTTGCACCCTTCCCAACCTGTTGCAGTCTGCAACCCTCGCGCCTGACGTCACCTTCGCACGTTCAACGTTCATCCTGCAACTTTCCTACCTCGACGGAGGCGGTGCGGTGCGCTGCGGAGGCGGTGCGGTGCAACGCCTCTACGTTGATCTGCGCGTCTCGCGCCCTCCCTACGCCATGAGGGGTCAGGGAGGCTGTTTCACCTTCGCACCTGCAACATTCAACATTCAACACGCAACGTTCCCGCTGGCAACCGTCGCATCTGCACCCGGCAACGCCCTCCTACGCGAACGCCACGCGATCCACGACCATCGCCACGAAGAGGAGCGCCAGATAGAGCAACGAATACTTGTAGAGCGCCCACGCGGTTGTCGTTGTTCCGTCGCGGCGGAGTTTCAGCGCGTAGTGCAGGAACAACCCGCCAAAGACCGCCGCCAGCAGCAGATAGGACCAGCCCAGCATTCCCAGCAGCGGCGGCAGCGCAGTGAGCGCCAGCATATACATGGTGTAGAGCACGATCTGCCGGCGCGTCTCGACATCGCCTTCCACCACTGGCAGCATCGGCACTCCGGCGCGCGCGTAATCCTTCTCGCGGATGATCGCCAGCGCCCAGAAGTGCGGCGGCGTCCAGAAGAACACGATCAGCCACAGGAGCAGCGCCTCTGGCGCCAGCGAACCGGTCACTGCCGCCCAGCCGACGAGCGGCGGGAACGCGCCCGCGCCGCCGCCGATGACAATGTTGTGCTTCGAGGTGCGCT